>JAGCYR010000147.1 GCA_017960705.1 Clostridia bacterium
CATCTGTTCCATCGTTTACCCCCGGTTCCCCATCGAACCGTCCCCGTCGGTCGGGGACTCCCTTCCTTTACAAGTGCATGCGTTCGCTATTTCCCTCGCCAGACCGGGATCGGTTATCGCGACCGTCGCCGTAAAACCGGTCTTTCCCAGCCGACGGGAGAGTTCCTCCCCGTCGAGCGCGACCACAACGAACGGTACGCCGTAATGATCGCATTTGGCGATGATTTTATCTTTCGTGTTCTCCGACGCCGAATTCGAGACGACCACCAGCGCGGGCTTGCTTTTCCCCGCGGCCTCGCGGCAGACGAGTTCGGTCCCGACGACCGTTTTCCCCGCCCTGCGGCTCATCCCGAGCATCCCGAAGAACCGTTCGTTCACCTCGTGAAGAGGATATCCTCCGTCACGCGTCATCCTTCTGCAGTTCCTCCTCGAGCGCGTCGTAGACCGACTCCGGCACGGGACTGCCCGGCGTCAGGTTCTGCTCGATCCTGTGCGCCTTCCGGGCAGCCCGGAAGCACGCGACGCTATGGCAGAGATACGCGCCGCGCCCCGGTTTTCTCCCGGTGAAATCCAGCGAGATCTCCCCCTCCGGCGAACGGACGATCCGGATCAGGTCGGTCTTTTTCTTCCGTTCTCCGCAGCCGATACATTTCCGCTCGGGAAACTTCTTCGGTTTCAGGGGCTGCTTTGCGGTCCCCCCGTTCTTCTCCGGCATTGTGTTTCCTCCGTTTGATTCCTCTTTGGGATCAAGCCTTGATATCGATCTTGAAGCCCGTCAGTTTGGCGGCGAGCTTGGCGTTCTGTCCCTCTTTGCCGATGGCAAGCGAGAGCTGATCGGGCGCGACCTTGACCTTGCAGGTGCGCTCGCCCTCGAGATCGGTCCCGATGACTTCCGCCGGAGCCAGCGCCGCGGCGACGAACTTCTCGGGATCCTCGTACCAGCGGATGACGTCGATCTTCTCGCCCGACAGTTCCGCCAAAATGGCGTTGATACGCATCCCGCGGTTGCCGATGCAGGCGCCGACGGGATCGACGTTGGGATCGCGCGACTCCACCGCGATCTTGCTCCGGCTGCCGGGATCGCGGGAAATGCCGCGGATCACGACGGTACCGTCCTCGATCTCGGGGATCTCGGTCTCGAACAGCCGCTTGACGAACGCCGGATGCGAACGCGACAGCCGGACGACCGGTCCGCGCGCCTCCTGACCCAGAACGTCGATGATGATGACCTTGATGCGGTCGCCCTCGACGAAACGGTCGGTCGGGATCTGATCCTGCCGCGTCAGGGTAACGCGTCCGTCGGGGGTCTCGAGCACGAGGTTGCCGTTCTCGGGATCGACCTTATAGACGCGGGCGGTGATGAGCTCTTCCTTCTTTTCCTCGTAGGCGCGGATCATGTTGGAGCGCTCCGCCTCGCGGATGCCCTGGATGATGACCTGCTTCGCCGCCTGTGCGGACAGCCTGCGGAATTCCTTCAGCTTCTGTTCGACCTCGACGACGTCGCCGACCTTGTGCTTTTTGCGTCCGGTCAGGCTTGAAAGCGCGATCTCCTCGTTCGGATTCTCGACGACCTCGACGACGGTCAGCTGCTGATAGACCTTCATATCCTTCTTTTTCGGATCCAGGACGACGCGGACGTTGGTCGAACCGCCGAGCTCGCGCTTGAACGCGCTGACCAGCGCCGCCTCGACCTTCTCCAGCATATACTCCTTCGGGATGCCTTTCTCCCGCTCGAGCAGATCCAGCGCGTCAAAAAACTCCTTGTTCATTTTTCTATGCCTTTCTTTTCAAATCCTTGATCTGATTTTTAGTCTTCGTAAAGAGTGCCGAGCCGCGAGACCGCTTTGCGCGGTAACGTCACCGCTTCCCCGCCGTCGGGGGTCAGGGTAACCGAGTCGGCGTCAAACGCCGTGAGTCGTCCGGTCACGCTCTTGGTCCCGTTCAGGGGAGCGAAGAGGCGCGCCTCGCAGAGCGTTCCGACCGACGCCGCAAGATGGCGGTCGGTCTTGAGCTCGCGCTCGATGCCGGGCGAGGAGACCTCGAGGTAGTAGAAGCCCTCGATGGGGTCCGCCTCGTCGAGGATGGGATCGATCGCGCGGTGGACGCGTTCGCAGTCGTCGATGCCGACGCCGCCCTCCCGGTCGATGGTGACGCGGAGATGCCAGTCGGCGCCCTCCTTGACGTATTCGACGTCCCAGAGCTCGCAGCCGTTTGCCGCGACCGTATCGGCGACCAGTTCGGTCACCGTCGCGGCGACGTTCTTCTTCAAAGCGATCCCTCCTTCACAAAAAAGTAGGAGTGGGAAACGACCCACTCTTACATCTTATCATCTTCGTTAAGATTATAGCATACTTTTCCCTTGATTGCAATAGTTTTCCGCAAAAAAGAGAAATTATTTTGCAAGATCGTCGTTCCTTTCGTATTCGTCGATGAAATAGTTGATGATATCGCGGCGGGTCACGATGCCGATGAAGCTCCCCCTGTCGTCCTCGACGGGGACGAAGGCGTTCTGCTTCACCCGTCCGAGCAGGTCGGATACCGACGCGTCCTGTTTGACCGCGGGGTTGACGTCGCGGCGGACGATCTCTTTCAGCCGTCTGTGCTCCAGCGTGTGCAGGTCGCCGCTCTCCGCCTCGTAGAGAACGCGGAGAAAATCGCCGTCCGAGACCGATCCGACGTAGCGCCCCTTCCGGTCGATGACGGGGACGGCGTGGTGGCGGTGGAAAAACATCTTCTCCAGCGCCTGCCGGAGGGTGAAATCGTGGTAGAGGTAGCAGACCGCGCTCTTCGGGGTCAGAAATCGGAGAATATTCATCCTGTGTCCTTTCGGTCGAAGGTCAGCCGCGCAGAGCGGTGCCGATCACGGTGCCGTAGGTGGCGAGATCGGGGATCAGGAAACGCACGTCGAACATAGTATTCAGCTTTTCCATCACGGTTTTGCAGTACGGGATGGTGGTCAGGTTGCCGGTCATCACGATATCCTTCACTCCGCGGCTCCGCGCGGCGAAGAGCGAGACCATACCGACCGTCTCGAACACCATATTCAAAACCCCGAGCGAAATATCCGCACGGCTCGCCAGATCGCTGATCTTTCCGAAGTTGGCGGCGGTCATATCCGCGGGCATCCCGTTCAGACGGTCGCGGTTCGCCATATCCGAGATGCGGAGGTCGACGTTGCCGAGATTGCCCTCGTCCGCGAGGTCGGAGATATGTTCGACGCTGTCCATTTTGAGCAGCAGACGCGACAGCCCCATCAGGGTACCGCCGCCGACCCCGGTGCCGCCGAGGTAGGTGATCTCGCCGCCCTTTTTGGCGTGGACGACGGCGGTGCCGGTGCCGAGACTGGCGACGATCGCCTCGTCGAGCCCCGAGAGGTAAAGCCCGCCCAGCCCGATGCTGTCGAACTCGGAGACGGTTTCGCAGGGCAGCGAATAGATGGGCCCCGAGACCGCGGCGGCGCCAACGCCTGTCATCATCACGCGGCTGATCTCTTCGAGCGAGAGCTTGTTTTCCGAGGTGAATTTCCCGAACGCGCCGTAGATCGACGTCAGGGGATCCGAGGCGCGCACGTAAAGCGGGGCGATCAGTTTCGATCCCTCCGCCGTCTTTTCAAATCCGACGATCTTCGTGGTGCTTCCGCCCACGTCGATCCCGACAACAACGTTCCGCATGGGAACCTCCTTCTTCCCCCGAGGGGGCTTTCCGAAACCGCCGTTCCCCGTCCAAACGGCTGCGGGGAACGGCGGCGATATCACTTGATCAGATGTCTCTTGATCTTCTTCGAGGTGGTCTTCGGGAACTCCTCGTTCCGAAGTTCGACCTCGCGTACCTGCTTGAAACTCGGCAGTTTCTTGTTGATCCGGCGGATCGCGTGCTTGATCGCCTCGAGTTTCTCCTCGTCGGAGGCGGTCTCCTCGAACTTATCGGCGTTCGGGAACACGATCGCGGTCAGCACCACGCTGTCGAGGTCCTCGCTCTTGCGTCCGACCACCACGCTCTCCGCGATCAGGTCGACCGAGCCGAGATATTCCTCGATCTCCTCGGGAAAGACGTTCTTGCCGTTTTCAAGCACGATAACGCTCTTCATACGCCCGGTGATATAGACGTAGCCGTCGGCGTCCATATACCCGACGTCGCCGGTACGGTACCAGCCGTCGTCGGTGAAGGCGGCGGCGTTCGCCTCGGGGTTCTCAAAATAGCCGAGCATCACGTTGTCGCCGTGGATCTGAATCTCGCCCTCGGCGAATCCCGCCTCGTTGATGGTCTCTCCGTCGACGCGGATGGTGCAGCAGGGGACCGACGGACCGACAGAACCCGACTTCCGCTTATAGTACGGGGTGACGGCGGCGAGCGGCGCGCATTCGGTGATGCCGTAGCCCTCGTAGATCGAGATGCCGAAATCTTCGAAGGCGTAGATCAGATCGGGTTTTAAGGGAGCACCGCCGCAGATGATCTTTTCGAGCCGTCCGCCGAACGCTTCGCGCACCTCGGCGAACAGTTTTTTCCGCAAATCGACGCCGACCTTTATCATCACGCGGGAAGCGGCGATGCCGGCGTTGAAGGTGCGGAGCTTGCCCTTCTTCTCGACCTCGTTGATGATCTTCTTATACATCGTCTGCACGAACAGCGGGACCAGGACCAGAGCGGTCGGACGGAACCGCGCGAAGTTGCGCAGAACGTGGCGGAGCGAATCGTTGATGCAGACCTTCACACCGTAAAGAAGCTCGGCAAGCATGCAGGCAAGCCCGTAGGTGTGGTGCATCGGGAGCACCGAGACCACCACCTCGTCGGGGGTGAAGTCGACCGACTCGGCGCAGGAATTGACGACCGAAAAGACGTTGCGCTGGCAGAGCATCACGCACTTGCTGGATCCCGTCGTGCCGGAGGTGAAGAGCATCTCGGCAAGCTCGCCGCGGGAACGGCAGGGAGGATAATCCCATCCCGCCTCGACCGCCTCGGCGCCCGACTGTTCGACCTCGCTCCAGAGCGTGACCTTGTCGTTCTTCTTTTCCTCGCCCATCGTGATATAGTAGCGGACCGAGGGATGATCGGTGAGCAGATCCGCAAGAGATTCGTCAAGCGAAGGAGCCGCCACGACCGCGTCGCAGCTGATGCCCGAAAGGAATCCGAAGATCTCGTTCGGCGCGAGCTCGCGGTCCATCGGAACGACGACCCCGCCCTGCGCCATCACGGCAAGATACGCGGCGACCCACTTCGGAGAGGTCTCTCCGATGACGGCGACGCGCCCGTGGGACATCCCGAGCTTTTCAAGGCCCGCCGAGAAACGGCGCACCATCCCGGCGAATTCGGTATAGGTCATGGTCGCCGTGTCGGTCGGCGAAACGAAATATTCATAGGCGATCCTGTCGCCGTGCTGTTCGATCGTACGGCAGAAGTCCGGAGCGGTGTGCGCGGGGGTGTAGCGGCGCTCGGTCTTCGCCTTTCCGGGGATCGGACGCCCGGGAGCAGCCGATCTCTTGTTGGAAAAATTGAGTACTTTGAGAATGTTCATGAAGTTCCTCCGATGGAGTGGCGCCGTCCTCAAGTCTCCCGCCTGCGGGAGGGGAGGCGCACCCACTTTCGTATTATACCATATACAAGGGGCGTTGTCAATCGCTTTTCCTATTTTTCGGAAGGGTCGAAGGGCGCCGACCGGGGTCATAGGACGCGCCGGCGGCGGCATAGAGTGAACCGAAAAGCGAAAGGGGGGATTGCCGTGGATCGGATCGGAGCCGCTATCGGGGGGATCGTCCCTCTCCTGCTGTTTGCGGGAGGTCTCTTTTTTCTTATCCGTCTGCGGGGGTTTTACCTTCTGCACCCGCTGCGTACCCTGCGGCTCGCCCTCGGGAAAGGCGATCGTCGCGCCGCCCTCTCCGCGCTCGCCGTGGCGCTCGGCGGGACGCTCGGGGTCGGGAATATCACCGGGGTCGCCGCAGCGCTCTCCCTCGGAGGCGCGGGCGCCCTGTTCTGGACGTGGGTCTCGGCGCTCCTGTCGATGGGGCTGCACTTCGCGGAAACGGCGCTGGCGCTGGATACCGCAGACCCGCCGGGACTTCCCCGCTATCTCGGCGGCAGGATCACGAAGACCGTCTTCCCCTTCGCTCTCTTCGGGCTGTCGCTCACCCTCGGCGGGGGGCTCCAGAGCGCGGCGGTCTCCGAGGCGGCAAAGATCGCGTTCGGGGTCCCGGCGGTCCTCTCCGGACTTCTTCTCGCGATCCCGGTCGTCTTCGCGACGGCGGGCGGGTTCTCGCGCATCCGCGCCGTATCGAGCCGGGTGATCCCGTTCGTCACGCTGCTCTACGCGTTCCTCTGTCTCGGGGTGATCGTCCGTTTCCGTTCGCGGCTGCCGGGCGTTCTCGGCTCGGTCTTCCGGGACGCGTTCTCGCTCCGCGCGGCGGCGGGGGGCGGGATCGGAGCGGTGATCCGGCGGGCGTCGGTCGGATTCCGTCGCGGGCTGCTCTCGAACGAAGGGGGCTGCGGGACGGCGTCGGTCGCCCACGCGGCGTCGGGCACGGGCGACCCCGCGAAACAGGGGGCGGCGGGGGTGATCGAGGTGGCGGTCGACACGCTGTTCCTCTGCACGCTGACCGGGCTCGCGATCCTCTCTTCCGGGGCGTCCGGGGACGGGGTCGCGCCGGTGCTTTCGGCGTTCCGTTCGGTCTTCGGCCGCGGCGCCGATCTTTTGCTCCCGGCGGCGGTCTACCTCTTCGCCTTCGCGACGGCGGTCTCCTACTGCTTTTACGGGGAGACCGCGGTCGAAGCCCTCGGGGGAAACGGACGGATCTTCCCGTTCGTGTCGGCGGTTTTTCTGTTCTGCGGGGCGTTCCTGTCGCGCGGATTGCTCTTTTTCCTCTCCGATCTGTTTCTCGGGATCCTCGCCGTTCTGAACCTCGCTTCGCTTATAAAAAAGGCGGACAGAATATCGCATCTGTCCGCGGAACTGACGGTTGATTTCGGAAAAAAGCCGATCACGCCTCGGGGCGCTCGCCCGATTCGTACACCCTTATCATCGAGAGCAACTGACCGCCCCCC
This sequence comes from Clostridia bacterium, assembly GCA_017960705.1. Taxonomy (GTDB): domain Bacteria; phylum Bacillota; class Clostridia; order Oscillospirales; family CAG-272; genus UBA1740. The sequence goes on from JAGCYR010000147.1 coordinate 7,033, forward strand.
GCCGAAAGACGGGCGATCCCGTCGGCGCACTCGCGCTCGGTCCCGGCAGGAGTGATGAAAGCCACCTCTCCCTCGGCGCCCGAGAGGAAGGTCACGTCGCCGAACACCACGCGGACGGCGTTGCGTTCGATCCCCGAGAAGGCGAGATAGCGCGGGCAGACGAAGCTGTCGAACTCGGTCGGAAAATCCTCCCCCGCCGGCTCCCACGTCGGAACGGGGCTCGCGTCGGTCTTCGCGGTGATCAGGTCGGCGACGACGGCAGACGCCGTTGCTTTCGCTCCCGCGCCGCGGCCGTAGAACATCACGTCCCCGACGTAGTTGCCGGTGACCGAGATCGCGTTATACACCCCGTCGGCGTGCGCGAGAGGAGATTTGCCCGGAACGAAGAAGGGAGAGACCAGAACGAAGCATTCGCCCCCGCGTTTGATCGCCCGTCCGAGCAGTTTGACGGCGGCGCCCATCGAAGCCGCGGCGGAAACGTCGCTCTGCCGGATGGCGGTGATGCCCTCGGTATGGATCTTATCGGGCGGGATCAGCTTTCCGAACGCGGTCGCCGACAGGATCGAGATCTTGCGGCAGGCGTCGGCGCCCTCGACGTCGGCGGAGGGATCGCGCTCGGCGTACCCCTTCTGCTGCGCCTCGGCAAGCGCGGTCTCGAAGCCCACGCCGCCGTCTCGCTTCCTGGTCAGAATGTAGTTGGTCGTGCCGTTCAGGATGCCCGAAATTTCGGTGATCTCGTTTTGGGAAAGGTCGCGGGAGAGAGGACCGATCACGGGGATCCCGCCGCCGGTCGACGCTTCAAAGAGGTAGCGGCAGCCGTTCTCCTTCGCCAGCGCGAGCAGCTCCGCGCCGTGCTCCGAAACGAGCTGTTTATTGGAGGTGACGACGCTCTTGCCCGCCCCAAGCAGACGAACGGTATAATCGTAGGCGTGCTTCACCCCGCCGATGGTCTCCGCGACGATCGACACCTCGGGATCGTTTGCGATCGGTGCGATATCGTGCACGATCAGGTCGCGGTAGGGGCTCTCCGGCATATCCCGAACGTCCAGACCGTATTTCAGATCGAGATACTCGCCGCAAGCGGCGCGGATCTTCTCCCGGTTCTCGGCAAGCAGGTCGGCGGTCCCGCCGCCCACGACGCCGAGCCCCATGATCGCTATCTTCGCCATCGGTCCACCTTCTTCGTCTCCCGGGTCGCCCCGGTTGGTTTTTTCGGACAGTAGTATACCATATCCCGAGCGGAAAATCAACCGCTGTTTTC
>JAGCYR010000148.1 GCA_017960705.1 Clostridia bacterium
CGGCGCTCTACGCGATCGACGGCGGCGGGATCGTCTCGGACGACAGTCAGCGCTACGCGGTCGCGGCGATCTCGACCCGCTACTGGAGCGACTCCTACTCGCTTGAAAAGTTCTATTCCTACGTTTTCGCCTCGGCTTCGTCCGATATCATCTCGCGCGAGAATCTCGAGAACCCCGCCTACGGGAACGCCGACGTCTTCTTCTCGCTGGTCCGCTATCTGGCGCGCACCGACGAGTACGCCGACCTTTCGCTCGGGTCCGAGAGCTTCAACTCCGAGAATATGGGCGGCAAGAAACTGGTGACGAGCAAGCTCTCGACGACCGCGTACGTCGATTCGGGCTCGCGGAAATCCTGCGCCGCCGTCACGCAGGGCGATATGGTCCGCATCTCGATCTTCGTATTCGTTCCGGCGCTTATCGCGTCGGTCGCGGGCGTCGTCCTCTGGCGCCGCCGCCGGATCCTGTGACGGAAGAAAGGAAGGGATAAGATGAAAAAAAGAAAGCTCCTCCTTCTGATCCTCCTCGTCGCGGCGATGGTTCTGACCGTGCTCTACTTTGCCGTCGTGCGCCCGATCGTCAACCGCCAAAACAACACGAAGGCGGAACCGGTCGCGCTGCTTGAGGGAGAATCCTATTTCCGGCTGAACGGCAATTACAGCGACCAGATCCCCATTATGTTCGATCAGGTCGATAGGGAGGACCTCTACGAGATCCGCATCCTGAACGGCGAACAGACGTACGGGTTCACGCATTACCTTCAGAACGGGATGAACTATTTCCTGATGTGGACCGAGAGCGATACGGACGCAAACGGAGACGGGAAACCCGACCGCACGATCTACTATCCCGAGCTCGCCCGGAGGACCTCGAACTTCGACTATACCACGCTCTACGACGAGACCTCGAAGATCCCCTCGCTGATCACGGGTTCGGGCTGCGTCGTTTTCAAGGATCGGGTCTATATCCGCGCAGACGCCGATCCCGCGCCGACCGACAAGGAGTACGAGACCATTCTGCGCCGCTACGGTCTTGCCGACGATCCGGTGGGGTACGAGATCACCAAACTGATGCGCGACGACCGCGGAAACCTGATGTACTACGACGAGGACGGGAACCTCTACTGCACCGACGGCAGCGCGAAGAACCCCCGCTACTACGACGCGTTCGCGCTCCGCGCCTCGGGCTACGATTACGAAAACACGCCGCAGACCGACGTGTCGGACGTCGAGATCGACGTCGTGCCCGCCTCCGACGTGATCCGGGTGTTCGTCGGCGATATGCTCCCCGACGAGAGCGGATACTATCTCCGGGTCGAGGGACGCGACGTGATCTATTCGACCGGTACCACCACCGTCGGAAAGATCGTGTATCAGTCGCTCTCCTACTATATCCATCCGCGTCTGGTGCAGGCGGGTGAGCACGAGAGCGCTCCGCTCTACACCACCTCCTTCCGCCTCTTTGACGGAACCGGAACGAAGGATACGGGGATCGCCCCGACCGATACGGTCCTCTTCAGTTCCTCCTTCGCGCTCCGGAACGGGCTTGTCTCCGACAAAACGGGCGCGATCGCCCTCGGAACGGGAGATCTGCCCGCGAACCTCACCGACGCCCTGACCTCGTCCGGCGCGTCGGTCGGAGATACCGTCCCGCTGCTCTACGGGACGACCGTTGAGACCCACAGAACGCTACGCCCGGACAAGACCACCGCCTACGCGATCTTTGCCGTCGGCGGTGTCATCCGCGGCGGGGAATACCTCGACCAGGAAGGGACGGTCGTACAGGCGGGGGATATCGCGATCTGCGCCTACACCTCGGACGGCGAGGCGGCGACCGGAGCGATCGACCTTTCGACGGCGCCGACGGCGCTTGTGAACGCGATCGTCGGGCTTGCGGTCGGGGCGGGCGACGGCAAAACGCCGCTGTCCGCGGCTGCGGTCGATTTTTCGGGCGCGCCGGTCTTCGAGACGGCGGTCTATCAGGTCGAATCGATCCAGGCGTACGGACTCAATTCGAACTTCTCGAGCGGACGGGTCGTTTGGGACAGTTCCGATAAGCGGTCGACCCAGACGGTGAAATTCCCGACGTCGGGCACGCGCGGCTACGTCGCGGTCTCCTATTCGATGAAGCGCGACGGCGTGCTCGCGGTCGAACGGACCATCCTCTGTCTCGACGGCGGGAACGCCACGCTGGCGGAGAATATGATGGCGGCGGCGATCCTTTCGTCGGACTACGCGTCGGGCAAGCTGACGCTCGGGTACCGGCAGGGGATCACGGCGTCGGTCTCGCTTCCCGCCGATCCCTTTACCTCGTATCTTGTCTATCGCGATTTCAAGATCGAGGGGATCTACGGAAAAGAGGAACAGCTCGGCGTCAAGTACGTCAACGACACCGAACGCAACATCTTCTACGGCGGCAGCGCCTACGAGATCGTTTCTCCCGCGCAGCGCACGATCTACTCGGTCAACAACACCAATCTGATGAACGTTCTGCAGAACGTGTTCAAAGAGGCGAAGGGGAGCGAGACCGTCGCCGTCGGACTGACCAAAGACAACTTCGACCGCTACGGGCTCGGCGCGCACGTCGTTTACTTCGAGATGCCGCAGGGGCTCGCCTACCGCGACGGGACCTCGATGGACGTCGGGATCGGGTCGCGGGTCGGCTTCCGGCTCTATATCAGCGATAAGAAGAGCGACGCGTCGGGCGACTACTACTACGTTGCGTCGGATCTGTACGGGATCGTCGTCCGGGCGTACGTTGCCGACAGCGATTTCGGCTTCGTTGACTGGACCTTTGCAAACGAATGGGTCGACGACGACCTGCTCCTGCTCGATCTGACCGACATCCGCGATATCACGTTCCGGATCAACTATAACGACCTGCAGGAGACCCACGGCTTCGCCGTTACGGTCAACCCCAACTATTACACCTCGACCGACGACGCCGACGTGACCAGCCGGGTCTACGTCGCGTACGTCCCCGGCGCCGCCCCGACCTATCAGAATATCGTGACCGACGCCAAAAACGTCGAGCCCGACAACCGCTACTACGCCGCCCGCAACGCGATGGGGAAGGCGTACTACCGGACCGACTACGGGATGCAGCTTTCGAAGATCAACGACGATTTCTGGTCGGTGCGGATCGTGTCGAACGAGGGCGCGATCGGGCTGGACGACCACTACTCGAACGTCCGCGGCGGCGCAGAACTCGAGTTCACCGGGACCTACTACGAGGGGGTCGCCAACTTCACCAAGCTGATCACCATGATCTACACCTCGAAGTACACCGGCGCGGTCACGGAGAGCGACCTTTCCGACGCGGAAAGGTCGCGGATCGCGGACCTTCTCGAAAAGGACGGGTCGGGCAACTTCGTCCTGTCGGATGAAGCCGCGGCGGCACAGGATCGCGCGGTCTTCACGATCCGGCTCACGCTGGTCGACGGGCGCCTCTTCACCCTTGCGTTCTATCCCTATTCGGACGGGCGCTACCTGCTCTCGTTCAAGGACGCCGCGGCGGGGATCGTCAGCCGCGAGTTCTATCTGAACATGGGCGAGATCAAGAATATGGTCACGGCGGTCAGGAGGATCGTCGCGGGCGAATCGGTGCGTTACGACCAGTCCTATCTGCCCGAACCGAACTGATTTTTCCCCGTCGTACGGCGCTTTTTTGGGGGTCGGGGAAAAAAAGTCCGGGAAAAAACAAAAAAAGATTGCATTTTGAAAAAAGTGTGATATAATA
>JAGCYR010000149.1 GCA_017960705.1 Clostridia bacterium
CCCGTTTTCAGAACGATCGTCTGCGTCCGCCCGATCATTTTGACGCTCTTCTCGCAGAACGCGTCGATTTTTTTCTTGCCGGAATAAACGCTCGCCGTACTCGTCAGAGCGTGCGCGCCCGTTTGCGTGTTCGACGTACACTCCGCGATCCCGCCCTTGCCGTCAAAGGTAACTTGCAGATCGTTCGAGAGCACGTCGTAGATCACTTCCTCGTGATATTTTCCGACGACGACGATGCTTCCGGTCCGAAAATACTTCTTCATTGTTCTTACCGCCTTTATTACGCTCTGCGCCGCGTCGCGCCGCACGATTCTTTTATATAATCATACCCTGTTTTTTCGTTTCTGTCAAGACGCTGCGATCTGCACGAAGGGCGCCCCTCCCGATCGGGAGAGGCGCCGCAAAGGATAGTATTACGCAGATTACAAAGTGTGCAAGCGAGCCGGCGCCGTTTTCGCGATCAGTTCGCGGGGGAGAGGGATACGGTTCCGGCGGGGGCGGTGAAGACCAGCAGACCGCCGTCCTCGGTCGCCGTCGCGGTCTGCGTTTGTCCGTTGACCGATACCGTCCAATCCCCGGCTTTGACGCCCGAGACGTAGTAGGTCACGTCCGTGCTCCGGGTGACGGTGAAGGTGAACGCCTCCGCCCGCCGGGTCTTTGCCGTGACGAAAACCGCGGCGACCTGTCCGATCACGGCGCCCTTGACCTCGTCGGTCTCGATCGCAGTCGCGCGCAGGACGTTCGGGAACTTGTCGGCGTCGCAGACGTACATCACGTTCAGGAGCTGATCGGTCTTGCTCCCGGTCGCCGCGCTGATCTCGACGCGGCCCCAGAAGCCGTCGTCGCTGCTCTTATCGGTCACCTGGACGCCGTTTAAGTTGTAGTTGTTCTTTTTGCCGCCGATCTTTGTGATCGTATCGCCGCCGAAGACGCTCTGGAGCACCAGTTTCCCCTCGCCCGATACCTCGGTCACGGTTTTGCCCGAAACGGTCGGCTCGGTCTTGGTATGGAGCAGGAAGGTCTTTTGGGCGCTCGCGCTTGCCGCCGTGATATTGTCGAAGACGAAGAAGTACGTCGGGATATTCTCGTTCTTGGTATCGAAGACGGCGAGCATCCGGCGCGTGACCTCCGAAACGCCCGAAACGGTGCTGTACGCCGGGGTCAGATCCCCCGCGAGGTAGGCGTAGAGGGGCTCGGTCTTTTCGGCGTCGGCGTAGCCGTTCTGCACCCCGACGACCGTCCCGGTCTTATAGGCGTCCCCCATCCACGAGGAGAGCTTCCCGGTCTCGCTCACGTGTTTCTGCCCGTTCCCGCCGATCAGGACGCAGTTGTGGGCGACGGTCGCCTGATGATATTTCTTGAAATGCTCGTCGCCGTAGCTGTCGTAGACGCCGGTGTCGCCAGCGAGCATCCCCTTGTACCAGATCTGGAACTGTCCCGAATCGCTGTGTTCGTGGTTCGCCCCGGTGCGACAGCCGATCTTCATCAAAACCGCCGCCTGGTCTTCGTCCCAGCCGTTGCGGGCGATGGTCTGTCCGAGCCAGCCGCCGTTATAGAGGAGCAGATCCATATCCTTGTGGACGTCGTCCGCCGCCTTCACGCCGGACGAACTACAGATCAGATACTCCGAGACGCTCGGGTACTCGAAGCAGTCCTGTTTTTCGTCGTAGAACTTGGTGTAGCACTTGTCCCCGCGCTCGAGCAGCGCGCGCATGGTCTCGTCTTCGAAAAGGTAGGAGGAGATCAGGGCGGGGAGACCGTAGTTGAAGAAATTGCCGTCGACCGTCTCGTCGTGGTCGTCGCCCGAGGCGAAACCGTACTCGTCCGGCAGTTCGTAGGAGTAGACCGTCCGCATGACCTGCCGCATCCCCTCCGCGTCGTAGGGGAGCTCGCCGACGCCGGCTTTCAGCAGCCACGCAGCGAACAGGTCGGACGCGAAGCGCGGGCGGACGTAGAGAGATACGCCCTGCGGCACCATTCCGGCTTTGTAGAACTCCTCGCGGACCGGGACGTAATCCTGATAGATCCGTCCGCCGACGAAATCCCACCAGCCAGGATACTCGTCGTAGACCGCGATGGCGAAGGCGAGATAGTCGCGCAGGATCTGATACTCGCAGCCGTGCCCGGAGACGCTCCCCTGCTTGTAGGGAGGGAAGCCGACCTCCATATGGTCGCCCGCGACGATCTTGTGTTCGATCCCCGATACGATCCGGAGACGGTCGGACTGCGTCGTCAGGTTGTGGCACCAGTCGTAGACGCAGGCGGCGACGTACATGATCGAGCCGTACTGCCGCTCGCCGCACGCCGAGAAGTTCTCGACGTCGAGCGTGAGGATGAAGTTCTCGATCCCGATGATCGCGCGGTAGCCCGAGATCTCGTTCCCGGTCAGTTGATAGTCGAGGGCGAGCGCCTGGATGCCCCGCAGGATCTCCTCGTCGTAGTTGTAGGTCCCGTTCATATAGTAGTAGGTGCCGATCTCGTGGAAGGTCTTTTCCTCGAGATCGCCGTCGACCGGGTTCGCGATCGCGTCAAAGAACAGGGAAGCAGCCGTCGCGTTCCGCTCGTCTTTCAGCGCGGCGCGGATGCCGGTGAGGTCGCTTTCGTTGATCAGTACCCGCGGATGCCCCGCGATCGGGGTCTTCGGCGGGGCGGCGTAGGGCGAAAAGCTCTGGTTCTCGTTGATCGCCCGCTGCTGTGCCGCTTCGTTGAAATCCGCGACGGTCTTCAGGATCTTCGTCCCGCCGAAATCCGCGGTCTTGAAGGTCGTGAGCTTGGCTTCCAGCTCGGAGACCTGCGCGTCGTATTCTTCCTGCGTCATGGGTACGTTACCTCCGGTCTTCCCGCAAAGGGAACAGATTCTTTCACGTACGCCGTCGTTTCCGTCGGCGGGCGGGGTCACGAGCCGCGTCTCCTCGCCCCAGGTATGGTTTTCGTAGGGTTCGGTCTTGGTCGCGCCGCAGACCGAACAGACGTACGGGATCTCCCCCTCGCAGGGGGAGAGGACGACCCGCTCTCCCGCGACCCACGCGTGGTCGTGCGCGGCGGTATCTTTATCGGTCGCGTCGGCGCCCCCGTTATTTTTGCAGGCGGAGAGCGCGAAGAGAACGAGCAGGATCGCGATCAGGGTGAATGCGGCTTTTTTCACGGCTTTCTCTCCTTTTGATTCCGAATACGGTAATAAAGGATGCGTTCCTCGTTTATTATACTCCAAAAGATACGGAAAAGCAAGAGGACGCCGCCCGATAAACTGACAAAAACCGACCCTTTTGCGCCATTATTCCGACTTCCTTGCCTACTTCAAAAAACTGCCTCCCCGGATCGGGGAGGCAGTTTGGAAGGGTTGAGAGATCAGTTAGAGGTAGAAGGATCGACCTTCGGCAGCGTGTACCAGGTCTTCAGGTTCTCGTCAAGCCGTGCCTGCTTGGTCCCGACGATCGAGGTGTACTGCGTCGTGATGTAGCTGGCGTCGCCTTGGTGATGCTCGTGCTTCATGTAATCGTGCCACCGGGTGTCGCGGTAGCTCGCGCCGAACAGGTCGTCGACCGCCTTGTCGCGTCCGTAGAGGATGCCTTCGTAGATGATGTTGAGCATCCGGTCGGTGCCCTGGTTGTAGGTCGTGGTCTTGTATTTGGTCACGATCTGCAGGAACTGTTCGCGGATCGCGGCGGAATTCTCGGTGCAGTACTGGATGTACGCCGAGAGGGCTCTCGCCTTGCGGGGATTGGAGTTGACGTTGATGGCGCCCGCGTCGCCGGTGTTGTCGATGATCGTGTTATACGACGTGGTTTTGTCGGGGGTGAGTTTGGGGCAGGGGACCACCGAGAACATATAGGTCATCTGCTGGATGGTGTCGTTTTCCAGGTCGCCGAGCAGGTCGGCGCCGAGGAAGAGAATCTCGTTCTGAGAGAACTTCGTCAGGTGATACGCTTTGCCGGGAGCTTCGGGCGTGTTGCTGGAGTGGGTGGCGCTGGTCGAGAGAGCCCCCTTGCCCGTGAACACCTTCGAGACCGCACTGAAGATATCGTTCAGACCCGCCTCTTCGGAGCTGTCGGCGTACTTGATCCACTGCCGGTTGTAATACGGGCTCGACTCGTCCTCGATGGTGTACGCCTCGGTGATCGGGGTGCCGCAGGAATAGATGAAACCGACCGCGGTCTTTCCTCCGTACTCGTCGGCGATGATGCCGAGCTGATCGCCGATCGTGTTCTTCCCGTCGCCGTCGGTATCGACCCAGATCGCCTCGCAGAGCTTGCCGAGCACGTCAAAGGTCCATTTTTTCTGGTCCACAAGGTCGAAGAAGTAGGTCGTGAGTTCCTCGTCCGCGCCGAGTTCTTCGCCCTCGTCCAGAATGATCGGAGCGAGCTTGACGGCGTTCGCGTCCATCAGGTCCATATTGAAGGGAACGACCATCACCGAGCGACGGAGCTCGAGGAAATAGTCGCCGCCGAGGAGGTAGGCGCGGTCGCCGGTGAGCGACATATTCTCCATCCAGGTCGTCAGCCACCCGTCGGTCTCAAAATCAAAGAACGAGCCGGGGAGCGACTTGATATCCTTGAACGTCCCGTTCAGAAGCTCCAGGTTCAGGTCGTAGACCAGACAGATGAACAGGTCGGGGGCGTCCTCGGCGTTCCCCTTGACCAGCGTGTCGATCTTCGGCGCCTGCTTCTGGTAGTACTCGCTCCAGGCGTCGTACGTGATCGTCAGCCCGAACAGTTCTTTCGCCTTCTTGTTGCGCTCGTAGACCAACATTTCGATCTCGGGCGTGATGCCGTCCTCGACCGAGTCGGGACCCGCTACGTAGGAGTCGTTTTTCGACGTTTTCACGCCGTTACGGCTGATGTCGATCGCGATCTTCAGATTGCGGTCGCGCTCGGCGATCATGGTGACGTTGCCCGCAAGCTCTTCCCACTTGTCGGTGGTCGCCACGGCGGTCGTTGCTTCCGCCGTTTGGGTCGCGGTCGCCGTTTCCTTCTGCGCCGTCGTCGCGTCGGCCTTGTTGTCCTTGTTGCAGGACGTGAGCGCGAGGGCCGAGAAGACGAAGCACAGAATCAGGATCAGGGATACGATTCTTTGTTTCATACGATTTCTCCTTTTTGATTTGGGGCGTTCGTTTTCGGAGCGAGCGGAGCGGTTTGACCTTGCGGCGCACTCCCGCCGACAGTTACCCTATTATTTCAATTTTACCCCATTCATTTGAAAAAAGCAATAGACTTGACCGCTTTTGACTACAAAAGAGCAAATTGAACAAGAATACGGTCCGAACATTGTGCAATTAGCCCACCGTTTTCCCCGCGCAAACGCGGGAAAGAACGGTTCGGGTCAGTTGGACGCGGGCTCGGTCTTCGGCAGCGTGTACCAGGTCTTCATCACGTTGTCGAGCAGCGCCTGCTTTGCCGGGAGGGCTTGGTCGTAGCGCGTCGTGATGACGTCGGATCCCGCGACGAACTTCTCCTCCATCATGATCCGGTGCCAGCGCGGATCCTTGTTCAGGTCGTCGACCGTCTTGTCTCTTCCGTAGCGGACGTTTTTGTAGATGATGTCGAGCATCCGGTCGGTGCCCTGGTTGTAGGTCGTGGTCTTGTATTTGGTCACGATCTGCAAAAACTGCTCGCGGATATCGCCGGAGTTCTCGGTGCAGTACTGGATGAACGCCGAGAGGACCTTCGCTTTGCGGGGATTGGCGTTGACGTTGATGGCGCCCACGTCGCCCTGGTTGATGATGATCGTGTTATACGGTTTGTCTTTGTCGGGGTCGAGCTTGGGACAGGGGACCACCGAATAGAGGTCGGTCATCTCCTGGAAGACCTGGTCCTCGAGCGCCCCGAGCGTGCAGATGCCCGCAAAAAGCAGCTCGCCGTTGGCGAACTTGGTGTGATGGTACGCTGCGCCGGGGTTCTCGGGCGTGTTGCCGCTGAAGGTATAGCTCGTCGTCAGGGATCCGGATCCCTGGAACACGCTCTTCACCGCGTCGTAGATCCGGTTGAGCCCCGACGAATCGTCGCGGAACTTGATCCACTGCTTGTTGTTGTACTCGCTCGACTCGTCCTCGATCGGGTACGCCTCGGTCAGCGGTTCGCCGCAGCAGTAGACGAAACTGGCGGCGTTGATCCCGCCGTATCCGTCGGAGATGATGCCGAGAACGTCGCCGATCGAATCCGCGGTGTCGCCGTCGGAATCGACCCACGCCGCCTCGCAAAGTTTGCCGAGGACGTCCCAGGTCCATTTTCCCTCGTCCACGAGGTCGAAGAAATAGGTCGTGAGTTCCTCGTCCTGTCCGAGCGTTTCCTCGGTACCGATGATCGCGGGCGCGAGTTTCACGGCTTTCTCGTCCATCATGGTCATATTGAAGGGCAGAACGTCCATCACGCGCAGGATGTCGAGGAAGTAGTCGCTGCCGAGGATGTAGGCGCGGTCGCCGGTGAACGACAGGTTCTCCATCCACTCCTTCAGCCAGCCCTCGGAATCGAAATCAAAGAACGAACTCGGGATCGACCACACGTCCTTGAAGACGCCTTTCAGCATCGCTTTGCCCGCGTCGTTCAGCATATTGACGAAGAGATCCGGCGCGTTCGCGTCATTTCCCTTGACGGCGAGTTCGATCGGTTCCTGCTGTTTTCCGAAACCGTAATCCCACTGCAGGTAGACGATCGAGACGCCGAGCAGTTTTTTCGCCGCTTCGTTGCGTTCGTAGATCATCTGCTGGATCAGGGGGGTCACGCCGTCCACGACCTCGTCGGGGCCCTCCAGATAGATATCGTTGCGCGACCATTTCTCCTCGGATCCGCCGGTGCTGTATTCGATTCTGAGCGTCCGGTCCCGTTCGGCGATCATCGTGATCTTCGGGACGATCTCCTCCCATTTGTCGGCGGTGGTGAGGGCGGTCGTGACGTCCGCCGTATCGGCTCCGGCGTCCGCGGGCTCGGTCGCCGCGGGGTCGGTCGCCGCCGTCGTCGCGGGCGTCTCGCCGCTCCCTCCGCAGGACGCGAAGGCGGGCAGGCACAGAAGGATGCACAGGATCAGGGCGATAGTGGTTTTTCGCATACTCTTTTTCCTCATCTTTCGGTCTTTTACGCGTCGGGTTAGCCGCCGCGCGCGGGAGTTAAAGGGTGAAAAAGCGGGGATACGTTCGGGGGTCGCGGGGTTATTTCCAGACAGAGGAGTTCTCTTTGAAGAAATCGGCGTCCTGCCAGTCGTAGACCAGCGCGGCGACGCTGTCCCACACCGTCAGAGGCGCGCCGCAGGGAGCGCAGGGGGAGTAGTAGTCGACCGGGGTATAGTTCCCGTGCTTGACGTTCCAGTCGAAAGAGGACGTCAGGGCGTAGGTATGATCTCTTCCGTTATGCAGCTCGGCGTAGGCGACCAGCGCGGAGAGGGCGGGGTGAGCGGCGCCGTTCTGCTGCTCGTATTCCTGCGAGGACCGGTTGTAGCAGCGGTCGAACCCGCGGTAGAAGGGATAGACGCTCATCACGCCGAAGTCGCCCGCCGGCTGGAGCGCGTTGTTTTTCGTTTCGAGCAGCGCGGAAATATTGTCGAGCAGCCGTTCGGTCTTTTCTTCGTCGCTGATCCCGAAGAGGATCGCAAGGACCGTGTCCGCCGACAGATTATCTTCGACGAAGCCGTCCTTTTTATAGTTGATATAGTATCCTTTTTCCTCGTCCCAGAGGAGCTTGTCGATCGCGTTTTTGGTCCGGGTGAACATATCGCGATATCTGGCTGCGCGGACCTTGTCCCGTTTTCCCGCGATCCGGGAGAGGCAGTACAGCGCCCGGGCGTAGAGCAGCTCGTCGTAGGTGACGTAACCCGTCCGGTTGACCCGGTCGGTCCAGTCCCGGACGTTGTAGTTGCCGGGCTTTTTGACAAGCGAGGTCTCGTCCTCGTAGGTCGAGAGCTTGTCGATCGCAAGCAGACAGCTTTGGTAAACCGTTCTCCCGTTCGTTTTCTCGTCGAGGACCGAAAAATCGCCGGTCCGGTTGATATAGTCGTAGACCGCCATCACGAAGAAACACGGGCTGTCGTAGTGGTTCCGCCAGTGAGACTCGAAGCGGAAGGTGACGGCGGCGGGGCAGTCTCCGGTCTCGTCGATCCCGTACGCCAGCGTGACGATCTGACCCCGGATCAGGTCGGCGCGGTTCTGTTTGTAGAGCGACAGCGTCGCGAAGTATGCGTCGACGTAGTAGGAACGGACCGGGTCGGGGCAGATGCAGCTCGGGGAAAAGCCCCGGTACTCCCCGATCGTTTTGTAGTTCTGGAGCGCGCACAACACGCTCGAAACGTAGAGCGCCTTGTCCTTTTCGGTCTTCGCCGTCTTCGGGATGACGACGCCCTTGATCTCGTCGGTCACACGCTTTTTCTCCTCGGCGAAGCGGGAGAGCATGGTCTTGCAGTACGCGTCGTCGGTATCGAAGGAAAGAACGAAGCGCGCGCTCTTGTCCGTGTGGATCAGAATCGATTCGTTCGCGGGGATGAACCGACGCTCCGCGCCCGCAGCGAACCGGTAATTTTTCGCGGCGGAACTGAGATCCAAAACCACGTCGTAGTCGCCCGTCTTGTTCGCCTTGATCTCGTAGAACACGGCGTTGCCGACGATCGGGACGAACTGAAAGACCGAGATCCTGCAGTCGCCCTTTTTCCAAACGATCTTCTGCGTCCGTCCGACCATCTCCACGGTCTTGTCGTAGAAGGCGGAGAGCTTCTCTCCGTTGACGAACACGCTGAAGAAAACGCGTTCGACGTAGTTCCCGCCCCGATTGACGACGGTATAGTTGGTGATCCCGCCCTTGCCGTCGAACCGGACGTGCAGGTCGTTCGACGTAACGTCGTAGACCGCGTCCTCGTGGCTCTTGCCCGCGGCGACGATCATTCCGTTCCGAAAGGTTTTTCTCATATCGGTTATCCCTTTATCTCTGTTTTGGGCAGGATCTTTCGCTTCATAAATACATTATATATCTTTTTTTGCGTTTTTGCAAGAAAACGAACGACCTTTTTTATTTGAAAAAGAGGGACGCCGCCGTAAGACGCCGTCCGGGAGAGGGCGGGAAGTCTGCGGGGCGTCCGGGAAGCGAGGAGATCCGGGGCTGCCTTGCGCGGAGAATAGGAGGAAAACCGGCTTGGCTGCCCCGGAAGGAATACGGGGGATCAGTCCGCGAGCTTGAAGTAGATCGGGGCGGGGCAGGTCACGTCGTCGG
>JAGCYR010000150.1 GCA_017960705.1 Clostridia bacterium
ACAATTACATGCGCGTCAACGTGGAGAAAGCGAACTATTACAACTATACGCTGAAAAAAGAGCTTTCCGACTACGACAGCACCAGTATGCTGCGTCAGGCGATCACCGCCGAGGGAGGCGACTTTAACGACTACGTCCAGAAGGACAAAGTCGGCGATTACAACTACCGCACCACCCTTGAAGAGGACGGGGCTTGGTGGGTCTACGCTTCCGTGAACGCTCAGCTGCCCGAGATCAATCAGACCGATCTGATGAACGGGATGCTCGCCGTGACCGCCTTTACGTACGTTGATGACGGAGGCACGAAGCTGACCCAGGACGACGACTTCTGCCCGGCGATCAAACTTCTGTACGCGCTCTACTCCGAGAAGGCCCTGCACACCGTTCTGCAGTACGGTCAGCCCGGTCTGACCTATTCGCTCGATACCGCCGAGAACGGGAACGAGAGAGCCACCGTCGTTGATAAGATCACCACGACAGGTTACAGCTACGACGTCGATCCCAAGTACACCGGCAACAGCTTCTCGCTCTATCCCACGCGTGAGGAGTTTATGAACGGGGCTCAGAACGCCAACAGGATCCAGAACTCCGAGACCCGTATCAAAAAAGAGATCTACGCGGTCGACGTCGCCACGACGAACGCCGATTGCCAGGTCGCCGTTTCCTGCGGATTCGGTAAGGTCGGAGAAACTGTGACCCTCACCGCGACCCCCGCCGAGGGATTCCGGTTCGTCAACTGGTTCATCAAGGGCGAGGACGGTGACGAGGACGATATCAAGTCGACTTCCGCCGTGTACGATTACACCATCGTCGCAGCGGACGTCACCATCACCGCTCAGTTCGAGGCGATCGCGGAAGAATAAGACGGACGATGAACGAAAAGATCCGATAAAACTTTATTTGGGGAACGCCGGCTTGCCGGCGTTCCCCAAAGTATGCCAAAGGGATCCTCTCTCGTTTCCGCAAATCAAGAATTGCAAGAAAAGCAATACCGATAAAGAGCAAAACGCTTGATTTATCTGTAAAGATATAATAAAATTATACTGTTAAAATTTTTGCGTTTTTGGAGGCAAATATGATCAAGTTCGGCTGGGCTGAAACAGACATTACCCCGACAAAGAAGATCGCTCTGAAGGGCGAGTTCTTCGAGCGCGCGACGACCGAGGTCGAAACGCCGATCACCATGACCGCTCTCGCGATCGAGGCGGACGGGGAACAGACCATCTTCTGTTCCTGCGACATCGTGGAAGCGCCGCTCGTGATGGTCGAGGCGGCGCGCAAACAGATCAAAGATCCGACGATCGATCCCTCGAAGATCATCGTGTCTTCGGTCCATATCCACAACTCCTACACCTTCCCGGGGGATAACCCGTATCCCTTCGAGAAAGGCAGAAACTCGCTCAAGATGCTGATGGAATACAAGCCCGCGGATTGCGAGTATATCCCCGAAGTGACCTCCAACGACTGTATGGATCCGCAGGAGGCGTTCGACTTCCTTGCCGCCTCGATCGCGAAGACGGTCGAAAAGGCGTGGGCGAACCGTAAGCCCGGCGGATACGCGACGGGATTCGGCAGAGCCGCCGTCGGAATGAACCGCCGCGTCTGCTATTCCGACGGAACTGCGAAGATGTGGGGCGACGCCGACACCGCGACCTTCACCGAATTGGAGGGCGGGAACGACAACGGCGTCGAAATGATGTTCGTTTACAACGATAAGAAAGAGCTGACCGGCGTCGTCGCCAATATCGCCTGCCCCGCGCAGGTGATGGAGCAGAGATCGGTCATTTCCGCCGACTACTGGGGCAAGGTCAAGATCCTGCTCCGCAAAAAGTACGGCGACGGGATCTTCCTTCTGGCTCTCTGCGCCGCTGCGGGCGATCAGTGCCCCCGCGACCTCGTTCGCTGGGTCGAACCCGAGACCCCGATCAAGGACCCGAACGTCATCCGCATCGATCCGAAGCTCCGCGACGCCGATCCCTCCATGTTCGACGTCAAGGGCACCTGGAAGATCGGGCGCCGCATTATGAACGAGATCGAAGAGCAGCTGGAAGAGGTCACGGAGATCAAGACCGAGGCGGTCCACCGTCACGTCGTCGAGGATCTGAAGCTCCCGCTCCGCCGCGTGACCGACGCCGAGTGCGCCGAGGCGAAACGCGAGATCGCGGAGTTCTTCAAAGGGAAGAAGAAGCTCAACTACATCGATTCCGCCGCGCTCTACGTCTACGCCGGCACCATCCTGCGCCACGAACTGCAGGAGCACAACTCGACCCTGACGATCGAGTTGCAGGCGGTCCGGTTCGGGGATCTCGCGTTCGTTTCCAACCCGTTCGAGCTCTTCCTCGACTACGGCAACCAGATCCGCGCCAGAAGCGAAGCGCGGCAGACCTTCATCCTGCAGCTCACCAACGGCGACCTCGGATATCTGCCGACCGAGAAGGCTGAGAAGCACGGGCACTACAGCGCCTACGTTTCGAGCGGCTATATCGGGCATGAAGGCGGCGCGCTGCTGGTTGCCGAGACGCTCGACGTCATCAACGCTCTGTTCGATAAAGTTTAATTGACGAAAGAAAGGATATAAACAATGGGAAAAATCGGATTTGTCGGTTTCGGAGAAGTCAACACCCCGGTCGACGTGATCATCCGCAAGTGCAAAGCGGCGGAGGCGGCGCTGAAAGGAGAGGGACTGGATCTCGTTTCGGTCTATCCCGTCGCCGACGATTATGAAGAAAAACAGGTGAAGGACGCCGTAAAGCAGTTGTCCAAGGAATCGTTTGACGCGCTGGTCGTCTGCGTCGCAGGCTGGATCCCGACCCACGCGGTCGTGAAAGTGACCGAGCAGTTCCGCCATCTGCCGATGGTGCTGTGGGGTCTCTGCGGCTGGTATGAGGGCGACCGTCTCGTCACCACCGCCGATCAGGCGGGCACGACGGGACTGCGCGCCACCTTCGAGGGGCTTGGATACACCTTCAAGTACGTCTACGACGTGATGGGCAAGAAGACCAAGAGCGACGTAGTTGCGTCCTACTGCAGAGCCGCCGTCGCCGCGAAAGAGATGCGGAGCGAGAAGGTCGGTATGGCGGGCTACCGCGATATGAACCTCTACGGCACGCTCTACGACGGGATCTCGCTGAAGGCGAAGACCGGCATCGAGATCGAGACCTTCGAGATGCTCGAAATGCAGCAGAGATACGAAAAGATCACCGACGCCGAGAAGGAAAAGGTGGTCGAGACCCGTATCAAGAAATGGCACTTCATGAAACCCGCGAATCCCGATTCGATGAAGAAGGCGGCGGGCTACTACCTCGCGGTCAAGGCGATCGCGGAGGAGCGCGGCTACCGCTCCATCTCGATCAAGGACGTCGACGGGATGAAGAAACTCTGCGGATTCCCGCCCGCTCCGATCTTTATGCTGCTCTCCGAGGACGGCTATACCACCGTTCCCGAGAACGACTCGCTCGGCGCCGTGACCCAGCTGATGATGAACAA
>JAGCYR010000151.1 GCA_017960705.1 Clostridia bacterium
CACGAAGCATAGGTACCTCCACAGAATTCAAAAAGAAAAAGCGGGGCAAACGGATCCGGATGCAGAATCCCCGCTCTCGCTCCGCAGCTTGTATTCCAACCGCTCTTCGCTGATGGCTGCCAACATGCCTGATACTGCGAGAGGTTAGTGAGCAAAAACGCCCCGGCGGGGCGTTTTTGCGAAGCGGCGTCGCCCAAAG
The DNA here is from genome assembly GCA_017960705.1 of Clostridia bacterium. Taxonomy (GTDB): domain Bacteria; phylum Bacillota; class Clostridia; order Oscillospirales; family CAG-272; genus UBA1740. The sequence goes on from JAGCYR010000151.1 coordinate 200, forward strand.
AACCCGGTTGAAGGAGCGCGTTAACGAGCGACGCGCAAACGGGATTCGACGGCGACCGGATCGAGAACGGGGATAGAAAAGCGCTTGAATGAAATCGGAAAAATCCAAAGGATTTTCTCCTTTGAAAAAAGGGGAGGGCGTTACCGCGCTGCTTTTATCAAATCACGTCCGCGCTTTTCGATCTGCGCCGAATGCGGAAGCCCGGAATCATTTAGCGTAATCCGTATAACGGCTCTCGCGGATGACGTTGACCTTGATCTGTCCGGGATATTCGAGTTCGCCCTCGATCTTCTTGGCGATGTCGTGGGCGAGCAGTTTCATCTCGTCGTCGCCGATCATTTCGGGCTTGACGATCACGCGGACTTCGCGACCCGCCTGGATGGCGAAGGTCTTGTCGACGCCGTTGAACTCGGAGGAGATCTCCTCGAGCTTCTGCAGCCGCTTGATGTAGTTCTCGACGTTCTCGCGCCGAGCGCCCGGACGCGCCGCCGAAATGGCGTCCGCCGCCTGTACGAGAAGCGCGACGATCGATTTCGCCTCCACGTCGCCGTGGTGCGCCTCGATCGCGTGGATGACGTCCTTGCTCTCGTGGTATTTTTTCGCGACGTCCACGCCGAGCTGTACGTGCGAGCCCTCGATCTCGGCGGTCAGCGCCTTACCGATATCGTGGAGCAGACCCGCCCGCTTCGCAAGCGTGGAGTCGACGCCGAGTTCGTCCGCCATGATGCCCGAGAGCAGCGAGACCTCGATCGAGTGGCGCAGGACGTTCTGTCCGTAACTCGTCCGGTATTTGAGGCGACCGAGCAGCTTGACCAGTTCGGGGTTCAGCCCGTGAACGCCGGTCTCGAAGACGGCTTTTTCGCCCGCCTGCTTGATCGACTGTTCGACGTCGCGCTGCGCTTTTTCCACCATTTCTTCAATACGCGCGGGGTGGATCCGCCCGTCGGCGATCAGTTTCTCGAGCGCGAGCCGTGCAATCTCGCGCCGGACGGGATCGAACCCGGAGATCGTGATGACCTCGGGGGTGTCGTCGATAATAAGCTCCACGCCGGTCAGGGTCTCGATGGTGCGGATGTTCCGACCCTCGCGGCCGATGATCCGTCCCTTCATATCCTCGTTCGGCAGGGAGACGACCGAGATGGCGACCTCGCTGACGTGGTCGGCGGCGCACCGCTGGATCGCGAGCGAGAGGATATCCTTCGCCTTCGCGTCTGCCTCTTCGCGGAACTGCGCCTCGTATTCGGAGAGCTTCAGGGCGGTCTCGTGCTGGAGCTCGCCCGAGAGCTTGTCGAGCAGCTCGCGCTTGGCTTCGTCGCTCGTCATGCCGGAGATCTTCTCCAGCTTGGCGGTCTCGGTCTCTTTGAGTGCGGAGATCTCGGCGATCTTGTCTTCGGCTTCTTTGTATTTCTGCTGAAGGGCGACCTCCTTTTTCTCCATTCTTTCAAGTTTGCCGTCCAGATTCTCCTCTTTCTGGGCGAGCCGGTGTTCCTGACGCGAGATCTCGCGTCTGCGTTCCTTGATCTCGTTGTCCGCGTCGTTCTTCAAGCGGATGGTTTCTTCCTTCGCTTCGAGCAGGGATTCCTTCTTTCTCGTTTCGGCGGTGCGGATCGCGTCTTCGAGGATCTGCTTCGCTTCGGCTTGCGCGGAGGCGAGCTTCGCTTTTCCGCTGGTTTTGAGGAACAGGTAGGTGGCAAGCCCGCCGACTGCGAGCGCGGCGACCGCCACGATGATGTACCAGATCATTTCGTTTCCTTTCTTATTCGTATTTCGCGGGGGCGCGGCGATTCGTCGCCCGTTCGGATATCAACGGGGACGCGCCGCATCGGTTCGGTATCCGTCGCTCCGGGAAAACGGTCTTTGCTCTATGTCCGCGGGCGAGGGTGGATACCGGTAGCTTTGAGATGCGCCCGACTGCTCGGGCAGGGGAGTCCGTTCGCCCGTTACACGTCGGACGAATGAATTTTCCCAGCAAATATTATACTATATATTATTTTCAAAGTCAAGCGTAAAAAGAACGAAAAAAGGACGATTTTTCGCGCTCGTTGCCTTTCGTGCTCCTCTCCCCCGACGCCGCGCCCCGCGCGACGTATCGCGGCGGCGAAGCGGGCATATCGCGACCGGGGCGCATATCGCCGTCCAGTTTGCCCTTTTTCGACCTTTTCCATCCCTTTTTAGCACTCTCGGCATGGAATTAACAAATTGTTCACAAAAATCAAGCCCCGAACCCTTGACAAATACGGTTTTCGGTGGTATCTTATATCATGAAATTAGCACTCGACCGCATTGAGTGCTAAACAGCCGGAGCAAAAACGCCGGAAAGAAACGGGAGGAGGAGCCATGACGGAACTGATGGGGCGGGACGAAGAAGTCCTGCTTTCGGACAGAAAAAAGAAGATCCTGAGGGCGATCATCGACGCGCATATCGCGTACGGCGAGCCGGTAGGATCGAAGTATCTGGCGCAGGACGCCGGGCTGAACTGCTCCTCCGCGACCATCCGGAACGAGATGGCGGAGCTGGAGGCGCTCGGGCTGCTCGAACAGCCGCACACCTCGGCGGGGCGGGTCCCCTCGGAGCTCGGCTACCGCTATTACGTGAACTCGCTGCTCCGGCGCTACCGGATGACGACCGACGAGATCGAGCAGATCAACCGGACCCTGAAGCAGAAAGTCAGCGAAATGGACGGGATCTTGGCGGAGGCGTCGCGGTTGGCGTCGCGGATCACCAACTACACCGGATTCTCGGTCAAACCGCGTTCCGCGGGGCGACGGGTCGAGAAGTTCGACGGGATCTACCGCGACCACAAGAACTTCGTTCTGGTGATGATGCTCGACGACGGCGGGGTCAAGGCGCGGAACCTCAGGCTCTCCTTCTCCCTCGGGGAAGAGGAAGCTTCGCGGTTGGTCGAGGCGCTGAACGACCTGATCGCCGGCGCGACGGTCGAGGAGATCACGTTGCCCCGGATCCGCGAGCTGGAAAGCCGGATGGGGAGCGTCTCCCCGGTGGTGCATCCGATCGTCTCTCTGATCTACGACGCCCTGACCGAGGACGTCGGCGGCGACCTTCAGGTGGAGGGCGTCAACCGGCTGCTCCAGTATCCCGAGTATTCCGACGTTTCCGAGCTGCGCTCGGTGATGGATCTGCTCGAGACCAAGGAGCCGCTGCTCGACGTCATCAGCACCGGGCGGGACAGCCGGGACGTGACCGTCTACATCGGGAGCGAGAACAACGTCAAGGTGATGTCGAATTCCACCCTGGTCTTCAAAACCGTTCGCCGCGACGGACGGGTCGTCGGCGCGATCGGGGTCATCGGACCGCTCCGGATGGACTACGCGAAGGTCATCTCCACCATCGACGAACTGGCGGCGGGGATCGACCATCTCTTGAAAGACGACGAAGACCCGGGCAACGGAAGTTAGACCTCGAAAGGAAGGATCACGCATGGAAGAGAAGAAAACCCCCGTCGAAGAAACGGTGAACGAGGCACCCGCCGCCGAAACCGCGGAGACCCCCGCGGCGGAACCCGCGGAAGCGAAAAAGCCTGAAGCGGGGGAAGAGAAGAAGCACAAGGAGACCAAACGCGAGATCGCGGCGCTCCGCGAAAAGGTGAGCGAGCTTGAGAAGGCGGTCTCGGAAGAGAAGGAAAAATATCTGCGTATGCTCGCCGAGTACGACAACTTCCGGAAACGGTCGCAGAGAGAACGCGAAGGGATCTACACCGACGCGGTGTCCGACGTGGTGGGACAGATCCTGCCCATCGCGGACAATCTGGAGCGCGCCGGGAAGTACGCGGACGGCGAGAAGGTCGCGGAGGGTCTGCGGCTGACGATGAACGCACTGAACGAGTGTTTAACCAAACTCGGCGTGACGGCGTTCGCCGCCCCCGGCGACACGTTCGACCCCAACCTCCACAACGCGATCATGCACGAGGAGGACGAGAGCCGCGGCGAGGGCGAGATCGTCGAGGTCTTCCAGCCCGGGTACAAACGCGGCGACAAGATCATCCGCTACGCGATGGTCAAAGTGGCAAACTGAAAACGGCAAATCAAACTTGTAAACAATTCACGAAGATATATTGGAGGTAAACAATCATGGCAAAAATCATCGGTATCGATCTCGGTACGACCAACTCCTGCGTGGCGGTGTACGAGGGCGGCGAGCCCACCGTCATTCCCAATCCCGAAGGCAACCGCACCACCCCGTCGGTGGTCGCGTTCTCGAAGACCGGCGAGCGTATGGTGGGTCAGGTCGCGAAGCGGCAGGCCATCACCAACCCCGACCGTACCGTGATGTCGATCAAGCGGAAGATGGGTTCCGACGCGAAGGTCGAGATCGACGGCAAGAAGTATTCGCCGCAGGAGATCTCGGCGATGATCCTTCAGAAGATGAAGGCGGACGCCGAGGCGTTCCTCGGCTGCGAAGTCAAGCAGGCGGTCATCACCGTTCCCGCCTACTTCTCGGACGCGCAG
>JAGCYR010000152.1 GCA_017960705.1 Clostridia bacterium
GAACCGAACTCCGCAAAGGGGGCGTCCCGCCCCCCTTTGCGGGAGTTCGCATCCCCCGCGCAGCCGTCGGGGAGTTTACTCACCGGCGGCAAGCGTGGGGATATTGCCCCGACGGGGCAAATTCTCCCGTTCTTCCCCCCCGGTGCGTCCTGCCCCCCGAGGGGTCTTTTGTTTCAAACAGCCTTCCGGCGCAATTCGGATACGAACGCCGTCCGCTTCTCAGGCGACGATCCAACCGTACCCTTGTACCGCCATATCGACGAAATGCGTCAGAAGCAGATCGGTTTTTGCCGAAAACGTCTCCTTGTCGTATGACAGCGGCAAATCCCGGTTGAGCGACGATTCGATCGCCGTTTTTACTCTCGCTCTCGGCTGCTCGTCCTTGTACCAATCGACGACCAAAAGTTCTTTCTTCTCGTCTGTCAATTTCTTATACAGGTTTTTCGCAGAGAGTTTGACCTTTTGTTCCTCGTCCTTCGTCAATTTCTTCCCCGCTACGAGAAGATCGAAGATTTCAAGTTCTTCTTCGGACAGCCCCTCGATCTCCGGTCGTTTTTCCTCGGCTTTGAGATCCTCGATCAGCCGGAGTAACTGTTCGTAATACTCTTCGTTCTCGCTTCCCCCGGCGTTGTAACGGTCAATGATCCCACGGAATCGTTGCGAAAAGACCTGCCGCGTGCAGTTCCGCTCCATCATAGCGACGAGCGCCTGTTCGATAAACGCCTTCAGATCGTCGATCTCGATCGCCTTATACTGCGCGGTCTTGATCTCTTTTTTCAGTTGTTCAACGTTGATTTTGGACAGATTAACGACTTTCCCCTGATGAATGACGACCCCTTCGTCGTTTTCCTCTGCTTTTGACGAAGCAACGCTCGAATCCAAAACCTGCGCCATCCGCAAACGCGCGCGCTTGACCTTTTCGTCGTCGATCGTGCAGTAGAACAAGCCGTGAAGATACGCCAGCGGCGCGAACTTCTCGTTTTCCCAATTCTGCTCGATGATCTCCGGGCGCGACGCCTCGTAGAGGTTCATCAACGTATTCAGAAGGACCTTGAACTCGTCTTTCACGTCGTCTTTTGCCAGAAGCAAGTCGTAGACTGCCGCCAACTTGTCCAAGCGGTCAAACGTCGAGGCGTCGGCGATGATCGCCCCGAGATCCACCCCGTTTTGAAGCAGAAATTGATCTGCTTCTTCGACGCATTGATCGATCAGATCGATCAGTTTGTCGATCTCTTTCGCGGGGAACTCCTTGCCGTCGTCCCCGGCGGCATACTCGGAGAGCGCGCGCTGCATATACTTGAACACGTTGACGTAATCGACGATGATCCCGCAGGGCTTGTGCGGATAGACGCGATTGACGCGGGCGATCGCCTGCATCAGCGTATGACCTTTCATCGGCTTGTCAAGGTAGATCGTTGAGAGGTTTTCCACGTCAAACCCGGTCAGCCACATCGCGCAAACGAAAACCAGTTGCAGCGGATCGCCGGGATCCTTGAACCGATCCTCGATATCCAATCCCTCGGGCGTAACGGCGTTCATTTTTTGCCGATGCAGGGACACGTTCAGCCCCTGCTTTTGGAACTTCTCGTTCTCGTCGGCTTCCTCCGATATCACGACCGCCATTTCGACCGAGTTCATGTAATTCAGAATGCGCGTCAGTTCGTCGCGCTTCTCTTTCGATTCGGCGGCGTTGCGTTCCTGCGTCACCTTCTGTTTTTCGACCGTCCAATAGTGCTGGACTTTGTCGTACATCTTGACCGCCGTGTACTTGTCGACCGAAACGACCAACCCTTTTCCGAGAAAGCCCCGCCGCGGGAAATGGTGCGCGATATCCTGCGCGATCTTGTCGATCCGATCCTCGCGCTTGATGACCTCCAAAATTCTCGACGACGAGTTTTCCAGCAGCCGCGCTTCGTCGGGATTCAGGTTTTCTTCCTCGATGATTTCGACCACGTCGTCGTCAAGGAAGTCGTTTTCAAGCCCCACCTCGGGCACGCGGCGCGAGTAAAACAGCGGAACGGTCGAGCCGTCCTCCACCGATTGCGCGAAGTTGTATTCGGAAACGTAATTCCCGAACCATTGATTCGTCAGCCGCTTGCTGCCGAGAAGCGGCGTTCCGGTAAACGCGATATAATTCGCGTTCGGGAGAGCGATCCGCATATTCTCCGCCAAATCCTTATACTGCGTGCGGTGCGCCTCGTCCACCAGAACGATGATATCGTCCCGCCGAGACAAAACGGGAAACTTTTTTCCCTTGTCGTAGCGGAACTTATGGATCAGAGAGAAAATGAAGGTCTTGTTCGTCTGTAAGTATTCGCGTAGTTGCCGACTGTCCTTCGGCTGACACTCTTCCTTTGCCCCGATGACCTCGGTTTTGACGAAGTTTTTGTGGATCTGATCGTCCAGATCCTCGCGGTCTGTAATCACGAGAAACGTAAAGTTCCCCGGCACTTTCCGGCGCACTTTCCGCACGAAGAAGATCATGGAGAACGATTTGCCCGATCCCTGCGTATGCCAGAAAACGCCGAGTTTTCCGTTCAATTCTTCACGCCGCTCGACCGACGCCAAAAGGTTGTTCACGCCGAAGAATTGGTGGTTTTTCGCGACGATCTTGTCCCGGCGGTTACGGAACATAATAAAGTTTTCGATATAGTCGATCAACCGTTGCTTTGCGAGCAGACCGTCCGCGAAAAGGCGGATCGAACTCTCCCCGAACGTCTTTGCTTGCCGGATCGCCTCGCGATTCGGTTTTTCTTTCTCGGATTCGACCTTCAACCACTCGAAGAAATGGCTGTACGAGGCGTTGAACGCGCCGAGGCGGGTTTCCAAGCCGTTCGACAAAACCGCGATCTGGTTGAACGCAAAGAGGTTCGGAATATCTTTCAGATAGTTCTGCAGGTTGTCGTTATACGCTTCCTCGACCTTGACGATGCTGTTTTTCAGTTCAATAAACACCATCGGCAGACCGTTCACAAAGATCAGCACGTCGGGACGCCGCCAATAGACGCGCCCCCGGATCCACATCTGCGAAACGGCGGTGAACGTATTGTTTTCCGGGTGTTCAAAATCGACCAACCGCACGAAATCAAAGTCCTCTTTCCCGTCCCGGCGCAGAGAGACCTTGATCCCGTTGCGGATCTTGGCGTAGTTCTGATAATTGACGGCGACGATATCCGTCCCGGTCTGATCGCGGCGAAGTTCCTTTGCGATCTCGTCCAACTTTTCCGAAGGGATCCCGGGGTTCAGGCGCGCGAGGGACTCCCGCAACACGAGCGGGAGAACGCACTCTTTCTTGTCGGAACGCCCCGTTCCGTCAGGCAACGCCTCGCGCTTGTCCGGCGAAGGATCGCAGTGCAGAACGGCATATTGAAACGGCTCTTCCGCCAACTTTTGCAGAAGGGCTTGTTCAATATCGTCTTCGGAAATGAAGTTGCGCATAGCTTTACCCCGTTTAATACTTTTTCTTTATCATCTCTGCGGTGTACTCTAGTTCAGGAAAAACAAACGCTTTGCTTATGCCAATGGTTTCTAGGTCTTTCATAATCGTTTTTTTGTTGGGTGAATCGATTATTATGCTGATGAAACAATTAGAAAGGCAGTCTTCTTGGATCTCTTGAATAGAATCAGAAACACTAAATCTATCCTTAAAGAGAAAATGATATTTAGGGTTTATTCCGTCTCCAGTCTTGTTATAAAAATCGCTAAACTTGTTGGCATAATACTGCATCATTTCTCGAATGGTTTTGGAATTAACAAAAAAAGAATTGTCATAGAAATCGGGTTCTTCCCTTACAAACTCCAACCGCTTTAGTTCGTCTTTATCAATAGTGAAAAACCTGTAATCCTCCTCTTTCCCTATGTTCCTGCCACGCACAACCATAAGGCTTCTAAGGTCTATAATCTCATTTGGAAAAACCATAAAAACTGCAGATTGATGTTTTATTCTATCGTTTAAATACTTCGGTTTGGACATTAGTGGTTCTAGTGTATTAATTCCATATCGTATTATGGAAGAAACACTTCCGAGAACACTATCTAATGATATTGCGTTATAATCTCCATATTGATACATTCCGCATACTTTTTCAACAAGATCTTTTGTGAAAAGAGAACTTGTGTCATAGGTACACAAGACGCGCCCTGCCATCTTTCCTTCATCCTCGCACGCAAAATACAACGCAACTAGAGGATTGAACGTAAAGTCTAACAATCTGGTTGGTATTCCAAAATGTTGCAATTTAGCCAATAAATCAAAACTGGAATAAATATCTTGAAACTCTTTTGGACGCAAGGTAACCATTTCAGTTACAAGATCATTCTCTCTGTGTTCAATTTTCAAATCATTTCGTGCGATACTGGGAATCAACTTGTAATTTGAAGATGCATCTGAGTGACCACGAAACACCATTGTTTTATAGTAATAGTGCTTATTACAAATCCGACGCAATCTACAAATAACATCAATGTATTCAACAAGCGTTCTTACTTTGATAGAAAAATGAGAATAGTAGTTGTCTCTTTTGTTTGAGGGTATAATCATTCCCTGAGGCAACGCCTTGATAAGCCGACTTTGCTGAATTGTCTTTGAAAAAGAAAAATCCATCAAACAACTCCCCCGATATGAATCAATCTTACCTGTACTAATGAATCAAACCGACACACTTAAATCGAACCGATGATGTGCGCTAATGCGCAGTCTTCGGAAATGAAGTTGCGCATAGTTACTCCTTTTTCAACTGTTCAAATAAGCAAAAGTCACCATGTCTTTAGGTTATAAGAGCTCTTTCAACACATCGTTAATCGTTGAATTCATTTCCTCCTCTTGTTCAATTCTCCTAATTTCTGCCAATCTGGCTTCTTCTTTTCTTCTTTGGTCAGCAATAGCTCGACGCTTTGCCGCTTGTGAATAATCATAACAGGCCGATATAACCCATTCTCTCATATATTTCACAAGAGATTTGATTACGTTTGCACTTTCACCACCTCTTATAGGCATTGAAATCTCATTCTTACGATTTTTACTGAGAGTATATGTGTCATATCCCATAACACAGGAATGACTGTAATTTCCGTTTCTTATCATCTGAAACCAGTCATCCGGTAAAAACGCATCAAATGTAAAAAGCAAACATCCATCTTTATACTCAATATTCTGAATCGACGGATTAAATGATTCCGGCTCGATGACCTCGTTGACTATAGCTTTAAGTCTTTCTTTTTCCGCTTCACGTTGATATTTTTCCGCTAAAACCTTAAGCTCGCTTAGAATCATAACCTCGGGATAGAGTCTATCCTTCGGTTCTTGCTTGTACAACTGATCAAACAAGTCATCTAAATACTTGTAGTCCGGATTAACATCCCCGATTCTTTTATGATCTACTGCTTGTGGTATTTCCCCCGTAAACATCTCGTTTAAAATCAGAGCGAGTGCATAAATGTCCGTCTGAAAACAGATATTGCCACCTTTGCTGCGTTGCTCGGGGGCAGCATACTGAAAATTTGCCATTCGGTCAGTTGCTTTGGTTTCAACTATGGTTAGCAAATCATCCTCCGAAAAATGTGCAATGCCAAAGTCGCAAATGACCGGCTCAAAACTGTCTTTGGCAAACAGAATATTCTCCGGTTTAATATCTCTATGAAGGGTATTGTGTTCGTGGGCATACTTCAAGCCCTTCAATAGCCCAATAAAAATGTCAATCGCTTTATCTGCAGGGATGCCCGACCTGATTCTATCCTTTAGAGTATCTGCATATAGAGGCATTACATAAAACACAAACTCTTTGCCGTCTAAAAAAGCTTGTCCACGATCTAATACAGGAACAATATTCTTGTGTCTATGGTGTTCGCAAAAATTAATTTCATTTTTAAAACGCTTCAGTTTTTGTTTAGAAATCCCTTTTTCGAGAAATTTGATGGCGTAGTCTTCGCCATCAGAATTACGGGCAGCGAACACCCGCCCATTACCGCCGGAGCCAATTTGATTAACAAGAGTATAATCGTCAAAAGCGGTATGAACGATCGCACCTTTTCCGAGATGAATTTGCGGCATAACTTCTGTTTCACTTTCCATTATAAAGTTTGTTGAAATAATGCGTTCTTTTTCCATCTTATAACTTCCCGCTCATCAACCGCGGCAAAAGCAAATCGCGTTGCTTGACGAGATTATATCTCTGGGAAGCCAAGCAAAAAACATTATCCATTATTGGTTTAACGATTGCGTTAAATTTTTGAATAATCGCAACCGTTGGAACGACAATCTTGATTCGATTCATATCTGGTTTGCTCAACCCCGGCTGTGCCGCATTGCGATTAAGATTCTGCATTAACATGTAATACTCGTGTAAATGCAATGTGAAATACAAATACAACTGATACTCTGAACTATTCGCATTCAACAGAAAAACATGCTCATTAACTGCAAATTGCGAAAACGGAAAAGCGTTCATAAAGATCGTTGTTTTTCCAATGTACTCCCCGTCTTTGTAAACCAAAATGTCACTACCCGTGCTCTTTCCTCGCTTCATCTTTTGGTAATAATCAAATGGTATCAGTTTGACATCATTATAGTCAAACTCGCCCATACCATTGACTGATTCTGCGCCCAAAGATGGTATCCCTTCGTTTAAAGAATCATCAATTCCACCGTAGGGACGCGATCCTGAATCAAGAGAAATGCCGAATTGGTTTAAACGCTGTTTGCTCCACCCCTTCGGAATCCCGTTTTCAAACTCCGCCGCTTCGTGTCCGGGAAAGCGGAAGCGGACAAACCATTCTTTATACAGGTTTTCCGCCATCTGCTCTAACACCTTGATCCGCTTGTTGTTGACCTCGATCAAATTGTCGTAGGCGGAGAGAATAGAAGCAATCGCTCTTTGCTTTTCGATGCTCGGATATCGAAAAGGAAGCGTCTTGAGCGAAGCAGTTGTGATGCTTCCTCGTGTACTACTTGCATCCGAACCGCCGCGTAGTTCTTCGTATCGCCCGCTTAAATCATAAAACAAATACAGCGGCAGAACCTTTGATTCCTTCGGTTTCAGTACAATAACGGATTGATTTACATACATATCGTCAAGAAGATACGACGTCTGTCCTCTGGTTTTTCCTTGTCCGGCACAAGCCATTACCACGCTGTCGCGTTTTGCCAATCTTGTGGATGATTCTTTGATTCCTAACTCTGTAATCGTATTGATCGTATCAGTAATAAACCTTTGCCCTGTTTCTCCGGAAGAAAGCCACTTATAAGGACCGTTCCAATACTCTTTTTTGGACGTAGACGGCGTGCCTCCACTATAGATAGAGGACAAAACATCTTTCAATTTGCAATAGGTATACTCCATACTCGATTCACCTTACAACAACTTACTGTTCAAAACATCCCAACCCAAGTCAAAAAGGTTACAGCCGCAGATGCGATAGCTCCCATCACGCCCCAAATGATCTTCTCATTTTTATCTGTCCCGTACAAACCGAACCCGTAAAACGTCCAGACCAAAAGCGTCGTCAAAATGCGTTTGGTGAGTTCCTGCGCCAGTTCCGGGATCGAAAAGATCGCTTTCAGCAAGAACACAAAAGCTGTGCCGAAAATATTAACGATCTCGCCCAACACCTTCATTCCCGCAAGAAACCCGCCTTGACTAAACGCGCAGAACAAAAGCAAGCCGACAAAGACTATTGCGCCGATGACACTACTCTTTTTCATAGAAACAACCTCTTTTTGCTTATGAGTAGCCCAAAAACGGTATTTCAAACTCGCCATTTTCTTTTTGCCGTATTTCTAACAATGCTTTTTCGTGCGTTTTTACCCAATCAATGATTTGCTTTTTATCGCTTTGCTTTATTCTGGAAGAAAGGAAGTCAACTTCCAGATTATCAAGGTAGATCGATGCGACCTTTTGCTCGTTTAGAAATGCGTGAAAATGCAGTCTGTTATGGGGTTCGTTTCTTTCATCATAGATACAGAACTTGAGCGTTTGATTGAACCTCTGCAACAACGCCCTCTCGGAACACTGACTTATTCCAAGAACTCCGCACCAAAAATTGGCGAACTCATATTTTTCAAACGGTTTCATTCAAACAACCTCTTGACGTTCTCTGCAATCTGCGCTTCCAGATCTTTCGCCTCGGCGTTCAGTTTTTCCAATTCCGCGTTCAAGCCGAGCATCGTATCCTTGAACTCTTCCGCGGTCATACCGTCGTCCTCGATCACAACCCCGACGTAGCGCCCTGCGTTGAGCGAATAGTCCTGATCGACGATCCCATCCTCTCCGTCAAGCTTCGCGACCTTGCAAAGACCGACAACGTCGCGGTAAACCCCGTCCGGAAAACGCTCAGTCAGCCAGTCGATCTGGCTCTGCCAATACGCTTTGGTTTTGGTCTCCTTGTCCTCCGCCTGCTCCGGCGCGTCGACGAGAGCCGCACGGTATTCCGCGAGCAGCGCGGCAAAGGCGGCGGTATCTCCTTGATACAGACGGGTGATGATCCCCAGATTTTTGATCTGCTCGTCGCTGAACTTGCGGTGCGCGCGGTCGATCTGCGTAAAGGTATTTCTCGCGTCGATGAACAGGATCTCGTCCTTTTTGTCGGTCTTCGGCTTCTGCTTGTCGAAGAACCAGAGCGTCGCAGGGAGCGTGACCGACGAAAACATATTGGAGGGAAGCGTCACCATCTGGCTGATGATCCCTTCCTCGATCATTTTCTTGCGGATCTCGTATTCGCTCTTGCCAGCGTCGGAGGCGGAGTTCGCCATGACCAGCGCCGCCTTGCCGTTCTCGTTCAGAGCGGTGGCGAAATAGCCGATCCAAAGATAGTTGGCGTTCGGGACCGTCTCTTTCTTGTCGGTCCCCTTTTTCGTCGATTTGGACGAATTGCGCGGCACGCCGTAGGTATTGAAACGCGGATCGTTCAGCACGCGATCGAGCGAAACCTCGTCCACGTTGAACGGGGGATTTGCCATCACGTAGTCGAACTGCCCGACGGCGTTATAGGGATCGGAATAGAAGGAGTTTGCCTCGGTGATCTCTCCGCGCACGTTGTTGAGCAAGAGGTTCATTTTTGCGAGTTTGACGGTGTCGGGCTCCTTCTCGACGCCGTAGCAGCGGAACTGCATCTGTTCGGCTTCGCTTGCGTTGTGGCGGTGCATATAGCGAGCCGCCTGAACGAACATACCGCCCGAGCCGCAGGCGGGATCCAGAAACTTCTTGTCCCCGGGCGTCGGATCCAGCACCTCGACCATATAGCGAACGACGGTCGCGGGGGTGTAGAACGTCCCGCCGTCCTTACCTTCGGCAAGCGCGAAATTGCCGAGGAAGTATTCGTAGATCTCACCGAAAATATCGACGGTGCAATTCTCGGGAATGTCCTTGAAAATGCGGATGATGTTCGAGAGCAATTCCGGCTCTTCCTCGGGGACGAGCTGGGCGTAAACCTCTTTCGGCAAAACGCCCGCCATTTTCGGGTTCGCGTCCTCGATGGCTTCCATCGCTTTTTTCACGAGGTCGGCTTTTTCCGCCGTGTCCGGCGCGTCGTTGATAAAGTCGTAATAGGCGCACTCGGGGAGATAAAAACCGCACTTTTCGATTGCGATCTCTTTCTTCGTCTTTTCCATCCGCGTCCCCGAAAGGCGGGCAAACGCGGCGTCGATCTCGGCTTTGTGCTGCTTAAACAGGATATCGGCATAGCGCAGAAAGATCAGACCGAGGATCGGCTGACCGTACTTGTTTGCCGCAAGGTGCGCCCCGGAACGCAGAACGTCCGCCGCGTGCCAAAGGTTGTCTTTTAAGGTTTTCAGTTCTTTGTCGGTCATTTTTCTCTCCGAAAATGGTTTTTCCTGCGCCCCCGGAGGTCTTATCGCAGAATGTATTTATTTTACTCCATTGAATAGTATACCATATTTTTCTCCCCTTTTCAATCTCCGGCGACAGATTCCGAAAGAAATCTTGGGGAATTCCCGTTCCCCCGTTTCGCTTTCGCGGGAGACGTCGGGAGTCCACGCAAGCGAAAGGGCAAAAAGAGCCGGGCTTGAAAAGCCCGGCTCTTTTTCGGTTCTGTTTCCGACGGTTCAATTTCCGGCGGTTCTGTTTCCGGCGGTTCTGGTTCCGGCGGTTCTGGTTCCGGCGGTTTTGCTTCGGGCGTCCTCGACGGGGCGCCGGCGCGGAGTACTCTTTACGGCTTTCCGGTCGGGTCGCAAAGGGACGGGAGCCCGCCGGGCGTGACGTCGGCGGAGATCTCCTCGACCCTGAAGAGTCCGATATAGAACGGGCTCTCTCTGTCGCCGTCGGGGTTCGCGAAAAGGTAAACTGCCTGCGCGTACTCTCCCCGCTTGCCGAAGGCGGGCTCGTAGACGGTATAGTCGAGGATGAACTCGCACCACTCGTTTGCACGCGTTTGGAAGTTTTTGACGGCGCGACGATAATCGCGGAGCCGCTTGGTGAAGTCCTCGTCGGTGCGGAACTTGGCGGTTCTGTGGCGATAGAGATCGAGGTCACGCGTCTCGGAATCGAAGTCGGTCAGGCTCTTCAGATACAGGCGCAGGGGGCGCGAAACCGTGTCGTAGACGCGAAGCGTGACGCGCAGGGTCCTGCCGAGATCCTCTTCCGACAGGGGTTTTCCACCGAAAACGCACTTTTCGTTCTTCAAAACCACACGCGGCTCATAGAAGACGTGGTCGCCGCCGAACTCCCCATCGTTCGGGCGCAGGGTGATCTTTCCCGTCGGAACGCCGTCGACCGTCGCGGTCTCGTAGGTCGCGTAGGGGTCCTTTTCAAAGTCGCCGAAGCCGTTTGCAAAATCTTCCGTATAAACGTACCTCTCGCCGGAAAAATCAACCTTTCGGGGGCGGCGCGCGGTCGCGGGAGCCCCCGCTTCAAAGAATGCGACGGTTTCGCGTCCGAGCGGTCTTCCGTTCGAGCCCGTCAAAACCGCGGGGATCGTCAGGGACAGACGTTCGCCCGCCTTGAAAGGCTCGTGCAGGAAAGTCCACGCGGTGTTGCCGAAGGAGGCGATCCAGCGTCCCGGAACGGCTCTGCCGTCGCTTGCCCGCAAAGAGACCTTTCCGATCTCGTCCGCGGGGATCTCCCCGACGAACCGAACCGTGATCGGGCGGGTCGGATCGACCCCGGTGCTGTCGTTCGCGGGGTCGGTCCAAAGAACGACCGGCGGCGCGTCCTTGAGGTAGTACGCGAAGAAATCGAAGAGCGTCCGGTATAGGTCGACCCCGTGATGAAGGTCGGTCCCGATCGCGAGCCGGGTATGATCGAGATCGGTCTCCGCCCAGAACGATGGGACGTCGTGTACGCGCAGAAGATTGACCAGCGTATTCTGCTGGAGATATCCCGAACGGTACCCGTCCCGCAGATTGACCGTCGTAAAGACAGGCGCGCAGCCCTTTCCGATATAGTCAAGGGTCGCCCCGCAGGAGGAATAGACGACCGTTGCGCCCGAGGGGATCTCTTTGCCGTTCCACGTCGTCCACGGCTGCAGTTCGCCGCCCGAGACGGTGAATCCGTCCTTGGTATAGGTCTCGGTTTTGCCGGCTTCGCGGCGGGTCTCGCCGTGATGCCCCGTCAGATACATCCATTGGTAGAAGGCGGCGAGTTTCCTGTCGATCGCCTCGGCGAGTTTCTCTTCGCTTTGTCCATTCGACGCGGAAAGGAGGTTCTCGCGGAGATACGGCGCGCCGAGATGCGTGACGAACGAGGTTTTCGACACGCCGAAAACGCCGATCCGGTCAACGTCGAAACGGTAGACCGAGTGATCGGACAGCGAGAGATACCGCGTAAACCGCACGGCGGCGGTCGAGACCTGCGCGGCGTTGAAAACGTAGGTCGAGAAGATCGGGTTGTATCCGGTCACACTCCGCTCGTCCCCGCTGCTGCCGTCGAAATAGCCGTAGTGATCGTTGCGGCACATGGGGATATAGGCGTAGTCGAATACCGCGCCCGCATAGCCGTTGAAAAGGAAGCCCGTGAACTGCGGACGGACGGGTCTTTGTACCGCTTCCGGCAGATACTGGGTCGAACTGAAATGCAGAACGACCGGCACGTCGCGCGCGGGCTTGGTCGGATAGATCAGGTCGAAACGGAGTTTGAGATCGATCGGCGTGCCGTCGGCTTTGACGCAGTCGGTGATCTCGTCCGCTCTCGTGTAGCCGATCTTGGTATACTGCCCGTTCTTTTCGTCCACGACCGTTCCGTCGGGGTCGGAATACCAGACGGGGTCGCTCCCGTCGATACCTTTTTGGAGGGGTTTTCGGCTTCCGTCCCCGCGGATCCACTTGACCGTCAGATCTCTTTTGAACTTCCGGAAGTCGTTGTTCCAGACGTTCACGATCTTTTCGAGCGTGCCGTCGGTACCGTGCTTGTCGAGTTCGAAGTAGACCGCGTTCAGAAGAACGTCGCAGCCCGACGGGACGACCATCGCGTCGAAATAAGTCCCTTTCGGCAGGGTCGGGTCGTTTGGAAAGTACTCCCCGTTTTTGATCGGCTCGATCATCCTTTGCACCGCGTTTTCGAGTGCCGGAGAGACGGCTTTTTCGCTGTTCTTATAATCGAGGACGAATACGATATATCCCCTGTCGAGCATCGATCTCACGATCGTCGCGTCGCTCTCGGTCCCGATCCGATCGGTATTCGTGTTCACGACGTAGATCATAAGCGGGGTCGCGCCGCACGTAGCAAAGCCCGGGACGGCGGGTCCCCGCGACCGATCGTAAAAGACGGTCACGCCGAAGGGGATCCCGATCGTGCCGTCGTCGGGATAGTCCCGCGGCGCATCGATCCGATACGCGGAGAGGATCGGGTCGTTTTCGATCGTGCTCGTGACGTGTTTCATAAGGCAGTTCTCCTTGTGCGCGGTCGTTTGTCAAACCCCGCCCCTTTCGGGGGCGGGGCGAAATTTTCGTTACGGGATAAGGTTCGAGAAGTCGTAGTCGTCCCAATCGTTTTCGGGAAGCCCGTTTTCGACCGACAAATTCGGCGCTCCCGGACGGATCGTGATCGCCGTTCCGGCGGGGGCGGCGAAGGTGATGAATCCGCCGTCCTCCGTCGCCGTTGCGGCGCTGACCGCCAAACCGCCGACCAAGACCGTCCAGTCGCCCGCGGCGACGCCCGAAACGTAGTAGTTCTTGGTCCCCGAGCCATCGGCGGTAAAGGTAAATTCGGTATCTCGCCGGGTCGCGCTGGTGACGAAGACCGCGACGGTGTTGCCGATCACGGCGCCCTTTACGACGTTGGTACTGATCGCCGTCGCAACGAGATCGACCGCGTTCGCCGTGTCGAAGACGTACATGACGTTCAGCAGCTGATCGGTCGTATTGCCGGTCGCGGGGCTGATCTCGAGGCGTCCCCAATAATTATCGTCCTTACTATTGGTAGAATTGAGCTGAACGTATTGACCGTTGTTGCGGTTGATCAGATAGTTCTGATTGTCGCCGCCGCGCTTCGTGAACGTGACGTTGTTGCCGATCACGTTCTGGATCCGCAGCGTCGCGCCTCCGTTATTGACCTGCATGATCTTGTCGCTTTCGGTATAGCCGTCCGGGACGTAAGGTTCGTATCTGGTGTGCAGGAGGAAGGTCTTTTTGTAACTGCCCGAGTAGGAGGTGATATTGTCGAAGACGAAGAAATACATCGGGACCTGGGCGTTGTCGGTGTCGTAGACGACCAGCATCCGGCGCGTGACCTCCGAGACCGTCGAGGAGGGGTACGCCGCGGCGATATCGCCGGCAAGATAGGCGTAGGTCGGCGTCGTCTTCGCCTGATCGGCGTAGCCGTAGGAGACGCCGGTCACCTCGCCCGTCTTGTAGGTGCTGCTCTGCCAGTTGGAGAGGTTCGCGTCGGTCAGCCGCTGCTGCCCGCCGCTGTAATAGCCGCTGTAGGTCGAGGAGAGAGTCGTGTTGTAGATCAGCAGACTGTTATGCGCGAGCGTCGCCTGGTGATAATACTGATGGTGCGTGTCTCCGTAATCGTCGTAGACGCCGGAATCGCCCGCCAGCATTGCCTTGTAGAAGATCTGGAACGAGCCGGCGTCGTAGTGGTCGTGGTTTGCCACCGTGCGCTGTCCGATCTTCATCAACACCGCCGCCTGGCTTCTCTCCCAAGTGTTCCGGGCAATGATCTGCCCGAGCCAGCCGCCGTTATAGAGGATGAGGTCCATCCCCTCGTGGCGGTCCGCCGCCGGCTCCGGTCCGGAGGAGGAGCAGATCAGGTATTCGGCTGCCGTCGTCGTTTCGGTCAGATTGCCGGAGAAGTTCTTGTAACTCGAACCGTACGTCCTGTTCGTCCCGTTATTGCCACTCTGGTAGTTGTGTTCCAGCTGGGCACGCATGGTCGCGTCGTTGAAGAGATACGACGAGATCAGGGCGATCTGTCCGTAGTCGAGGAAGACGCCGTAGGGCGCTTGGTCGTCGCCCGAAGCGAAGCCGTACAGCGCACCGTTGTTGACACGCAACTCATAGGAGAAGATCGTGCGGGCGACCTGCTTCATATTCGCTTCGCTCTCATAGGGGAAATAGCCGGTCGCCGTTTTGACGAGCCACGCGGAGTAGAGATCGGCGAAGGTTTTGCTCGACAGGTAGAGCGAAACGCCCTGCGGGTTGATCCCCGCCCGGTAGAACTGATTGCGGACCGGGACGTATTCCTCGTAGAACCGTCCGGCGATCATATCCCACCAGCCGGGGTACTCGTCGTAGATCGCGATGGCGAACGCGAGGTAGTCGCGCAGGATCTGGAACGCCGTGCCGTGTCCGGAGACGGCGTCGGCGCGGGTCGGCGGGAAACCGACGGCGTAATCGACCGTCATACCGACTTTACAGATCTTTTCCTGTACGCCGAGGACGATCTGCTGCTTGTCGGTCGGCGTCAGAAGTTCGTAGCACCAGTCGTAGACGCACGCCGTGATATACATGGCGAACCCGTAGTAGCGGTGGGCGACGTCGTCGTGCCCCGTCCAGCTGTCGGTCAGGGTTTTCAGGACGTTTTTGATCGCGTAGATCGCCCGGTAACCCGAAAGCGGGTTGCCGGTCATCCGGTAATCGAGCGCCAGCATCTGGATCGCGCTCAACATAGTTTGATCGTTCTCCCGGTCGAACTCGTTATCCGCGATCTCCCCGTCGGGCGGAGAAGCGAGGGCGGCGTTGTAGAGCGCCTTGGCTTCGGAGGTCGCGCTCGCCAGAGCGTCGTTCAACCCGTCGATGCTCTCCGAAGTGAAGAGGACGCGCGGATGCTGCCCCGTCGTGGGAGAATGCAGCGGCGCCGCGTAGGAGCCGCCGAGGTCTTCGCGGATGCTGCCCGTACCGAAATCCGAGCCGCCGAAATCGTCTTCGATTTGATCCTTCAGCGTCGGGATCGTGAAGGCGCCCTCGACTGAGATTGCGCGCGTCGCGCCGTAGCGGACGCCCGAGCCGTCCTTGACGTAGGGTTTGAGGTAGATCGGCTTGTCAAAGGAAGCGTTCGGAATGTTCATCACCTTGACCGCGACCCAGTGGCGTCCGTTCGGCGCCGGAACGAGATCGCCGTCGGCGCGCACGGCGCCGTAGACGACCGTCGTCTCGTAGTTGGTACAACCGTTCTCCCCGATCTTCGGATTAGTATTGGTTTTCGAGAGGACGAAGCCGACGCTGTCGAAATCGAGCGACCCGACCGTGAACAGAAAACGAAGCGAGGTGTTCGCCGATCCGAGCGTATCACCCGAAACGGTCTGATAACGCAGATCTTGGATCTCGTCCTGCGGCTCGTCGGCGGAGCCGCGGAACGCAAAGAGCAGAGTGAGAACAAGCGCGAGCGCCGCCGCGACGATCAAAACCGCAGGCAGCAGATTCTTTTTGACGGACGCGTTTCGCATGGTTTTTTCCTTTCAGACGTTCGGTTTTTTTGCGTCCGCTCCTCCGTCTTACGATACGGGAAAACGGACGAAAGAGCAAGAGACGGGGGATATTCCGGACGATGCGTTTCCCTTTCCGTCCGGAGTCCGCCTTCTGCGCGGAAGAGGATCAAAACCGTGCGCCGCCCGGACGGGTTTCGCTCGGGCGGCGGGGTGTTCGGTCACGGGATCCTTATTCCGCCGGAGTCTCGGACGGCGTTACGGGGAGTGCGTACCATTTTGTCAGGATAGAGTCCAGCTTTGCTTGTTTGCTGGACAGATTCGACTGGTACAGCGACGCGACGTCCGCGGAGGTGCCCGTGTACTCCAGGCCCTTCATCCAGGACCCGCTGGACTTGCCGCTGGTCCCCTCCGCGACGTCCTCCAGCGCCTTTTCCCGTCCGGAAATGACGTGCTTGTAGATGATGTCGAGCATACGGTCGGTACCCTGATTGTAGGTCGTGGTCTTGAACTTGGTCACGACCTGCTGGAACTCCTCGCGGATATCTCCGGAGTTCTCGTTGCAGAACTGCAGGAATGCCGAGAGCGCGCGTGCCTTATCGGCCGACGTGTTGACGTTGATCGCGCCGACGTCCGCTATGTTGTGGATCATGGTATTGTATTCCTGTTCAGCTTTGATCTTCGGGATCGGAACGACCGACCAGATCGAGTTCATCGTCTGGAACGATTCTTCTTCGAGTGCGCCGAGAACGATCGGCCCCGCGAACAGAAGGGTGTCGGACGCGAACTTCGCGTAGTGTTCTTTCAGATTCTTGCCCGAATCGGGGTTGTAGTTGGTCACGAACGCGCCGCGTCCCGAGAATACGCCCGAAACGGCGTCGAAGACGCTGCCGAGAATGGTGGAATCGTCCTTGTATTTGACCCAGGTCTTGCCGTTGTTCTCGTCGGCTTCGTCCTCGATCACGTAGGTCTCGGTCAACTGAACGCCGGAGGAGTAAACCATCAGCGCCGCCGGCAGACCGGTGTATCTGTCGGTAACGATCCCGAGCGTATCTTCAAACGAGTTGGCTCCGTTGCCGTCGGTATCGACCCACATCGCGGCGCAGAGCTTGCCGAGGACGTCCCAGGTCCATTTTCCCTCGTCCACGAGGTCGAAGAAATAAGTCGTGAGTTCCTCGTCCTGTCCGAGCGTTTCCCCGTCGGGCAGGATCGCGGGAGCGAGCTTTTCGGCGTTCGCGTCCATCAGATCGATGTTGAACGGAAGAACGCCCATCGCGCGGAAGAGTTCAAGGAAGTAATCGCCGCCGAGGATGTAGGCGCGATCCCGGGTGAACGAGAGGCTTTCCATCCAGTCGGTCATCCAGCCCTCTGCCTCAAAATTGAAGAAACTGCCGGGGATCGACCTGATATCCTTGAAGGAGCCGGAGGTCTTCATGGCTACGTTGAGGTCGTAGAGCATATCGATAAAGAGGTCGGGAGCGTCGGCCGTGACCGCTCCGACGAGCTGGTTGATACGCCCGGCCTGTTTTCCCCAACCGAGGTCATCCCAAGAAGAATACTCGAGCGTCAGACCGAGCAGTTCGGCGGCTTCGCGGTTGCGGTTATAGACCTTTTCTTCAATCTGGGACGTTCCGCCGTCGATGATCCTATCGGGTCCCTGAATGTACTTGTCGTTCTGGGGAATGTTCTCCGACGAAACGTACATATCGTACTGGATCCGGAGGGTCCGGTCGCTTGCCGCGTACGCGGATACGGCGTTTCCGATCGTTTCCCATTTGCTCGTCGTCGCTTCGGTCGTGGAGGACGTGGACGACCCCTGTTCGCCGCCGGCGGTCGTCGGTTCCGCCGTCGTGGCGTCGGGCGTTTTCTTCCCGCAGGAAGCGAGCGCCGGGACGAGGAAGAGAAGACACAGAAGTAATGCGAGGATACCGTTCAGTTTTTTCATACCTTATTCTCCTTTTTTGTTTTTTGGCGGGGTGATATGATCACACGATGGGGTTCGTTTGGATCCGAACGATCATCGTCCGGTTATTGCGGGGTCAGGGTAATGGTTCCGGCAGGCGCCGTGAAAACGAGCAATCCGCCCTCTTCGGTCGCCGTAACTGTCTGCGTGTGCCCGCCCGCCGCGACGGTCCATTTCCCGGCTTTCACGCCCGAGACGTAGTAGGTGTACTCGCCGGAGCCGCCCGTCGTGAAGGTGAACGTCGTACTTCTGCGCGCGGCGCTCGTCACGAAGACTGCCGCTACCTTGCCGATCACGGCGCCCTTCACGTCGTTGGTGTCGATCGCCGTCGCCATGAGGGACGGGCTCTTATCGGCGTCGCAGACGAACATCACGTTCAGAAGCTGGTCGGTCGTGTTGCCTGTCGCGGGGCTGATCTCGACTCTGCCCCAGTAACCGTCGTCGCGATTGAGTTTGTTGTCGAGCTGAACGTAGTTGTTCACGCCGCCCTTGTTGACCAGATAGTTCTGCCCCGTTCCGCCCCGTTTGGTGATCGTGACGTTGTTGCCGATCACGTTCTGCAGGACGAGTTTGCCGCCGCCGTTGACCTCCGTCACGGTCTTGCCGTCGATCGTCGGTTCGGTCACGGTGTGAAGCAGGAAGGTCTTCTTGTAGTTGGCGCTCTTCGCCGTGATGTTGTCGAAAACGAAGAAGAACATCGGGACGTTCGGGTTCTTCGTGTCGAAGACGGCAAGCATCCGGCGCGTGACCTCGCTTGCCGTCGAACTGTCGTAGGCGGCGGCGATGTTGCCGGCGATATAGGCGTAGTTTGCCTGCGTTTTTTCGGCGTCGGCGTACCCGGCTTCGTAGCCCGTCACCTCGCCGATCTTGAACGTATTGGTCTTCCAGTTGGACAGATTCGCGTCGCCCAACCGTTTTTGCCCTCCGGAATAGTACCCGCCGTTGGTCGAGGCGAGCGACGTGTTGTAGATCAGGATGCTGTTGTGCGCGATGGTCGCCTGATGGTAGTAGCTGTGGTGGTTTTCGTGGTACGAAACGTAGGCGCCGGTGTCGCCCGAGAGGACCTCGCGGTAAAAGATCTGGAACTGTCCCGCGTCGTAGTGGTCGTGGTTCGCGACGGTGCGCTGCCCGATCTTCATCAGGACAGCCGCCTGATCGTTGCCCCAACTGTTGCGGGCGATCACCTGGCTCATCCAGCCGCCGTTATAAAGGATCAGATCCATCCCTTCGCGGCGACTTGCCGCAGGCTGCAGACGCGACGAGGAGCAGATCAGGTATTCGGAAACCGTCGCGGTCTCGGTCACGTCGCCGGAGAAGTCGGTGTAGGAACAGCCGTTCATCCCCCCGCCGTAATCGTATTCAAGTTGCGCGCGCATCGTCGCGTCGTTGAAGATGTACGAGGAATAGAGCGCGACGTGTCCGTAATCGATGAAACTGCCGTCGGGAACGTGGTCGTCGCCGCAGTTGAACCCGACGCCGTGCGTTCTGTTGTAGCGTCCGGGCAGTTCGTGAGAGTAGATCGTGCGTGCGACCTGCTTCATATTCTCTTCGCTCTCGTAGGGGAAGGTCCCGGTCGCCGTCTTGATCAGCCACACCGAGTAGAGTTCGGGAATGAACTTGGAACGGATGTAGAGCGAAACCCCCTGCGGCATCATCTGCGCTTCCAGGAGCGTTTCACGGACGGGGACGTATTCCTCGTAGAACCGTCCGGCGATCATATTCCACCAGCCGGGGTACTCGTCGTAGATCGCGATGGCGAAGGCGAGATAATCGCGCAGGATCATGAAGCCGGTCCCGTGTCCCGAGACGGCGTCGGCGCCCGTCGGCGGAAAACCGACGGCGTAGGTGACCGTCATCCCGACCTTGCAGATCTTTTCCTGTACGCCGAGAACGATCTGCTGACGGTCGGTCGGCGTCATAAGGTCGTAGCACCAGTCGTAGACGCAAGCCGCGATATACATCGCGAACCCGTAGTAGCGGTGGGCAACGTCGTCGTGCCCCGTCCAGCTGTCGGTCAGGGTTTTGAGAGCGTTTTTCAGCGCGTAGATCGCGTTGTAACCCGAGATCTTGTTTCCGGTCAGTTTATAGTCGAGCGCCATGGTCTGCATATTCCGGAAGATGTTCGTGTCCAGGATGTCAAAGGCGTCGTTGGCGATCGCCCCGTCGGTCGGAGTGCGGACTCCCTGCCGGAACAAAGCCGAAGCGACCTTGCTTCGCTCGTCGTAATATTCCTCCTTCATCCCCTCGATCGCGTCGGAGGTAAAGAGGACGCGCGGGTGCTGCCCCTTCGTAGGATGGACAGACGGCACGGCGTAGGAGCCGCCGAGATCCGCCCGGACGGTCCCGCTTCCGATATCGGAAGAAGCGAAGCCGTCGACCTTCGCCTTAACGGTATTTACGGCGGCGATATACTCGTCGTAGGTGACCGCCTCGGTCTTGCCGACTCTATTGCACCGGGTGCAGATCCATTCCCGCTCGCCGTCGGTGGTCAGGGTGGGCGGGGTCACGATCCGTCCCTCGCCGCTTTCCAGCGTGTGGCTGTTCGGGTTGACCGGGATCGACCGCGTTTCCTTCTTTTTGCACCTCGTGCATTCAAAGAGCGCCGTACCGGTATTCAGGCAGGTCGCCGAGTCGACGATCTGCTTTTCATACCAGTCGTGTCCGTCGCACTCTTCGTTTTTCGTCTCACCGCAGATCGTACAGGTAAACATAATCTCTCCTTTAGTCTCTTCTTTCGTTGACGGATCGCACGTCCCCTCTCTGATCACGCGTCCCTCGTCCCAGACGTGTTCGTGTTCGCCGGACGTCGTTTCGGGCGGGACGGCGGTCCCGGTCGGTTCGGATCCGCCCCCGCAGGACGAGAGCGCAAGACAGAACGCAAGGCAAAGGATCAGGACGGCGGAAAGAATCAGTTTTCGCATGGTTTTCCTCCTTTATTTATTGCGGGCGGAAACGCCGCGATCGTTTCAAAAGCCGAAGACGAAAAACTATTCCGGCGGAGTTCTCCGATTTTCTTATCTCCATTATACTCAAAAGAAAGGAAAAATGCAAACGTTTTGCGAAAAAAAATTGCAGAATATCTGCCGCTTGCAATAAGAAATATCTTCAAAATGTGAAAAGTTGTTCCAAAAACAAGCCGATAATCATATAAAAACGAACTTTTGACGGATCGGACCGTTTGGGAAACGATTGCTTTTTGAAAAAAGGATTTTGCGTTTCTTTTGTGATCTGCGCGTTCGGTCGAAAGAAAAGAGAGTCGTGAACGGAAAAGAGGCGACGGGTGAAAATAATCTTCGCCTTTATTGCGTAAATTGCAAAAAAGTATTCGCGTCCATTGAAATTAATTTCATTTTATGATATAATGGAGCGGAAAGACGGGATCCCTTCCCTTTGCCGCCCGGCAAAGACCCCCTTACCGGAAGTCCATTCATACGGGAGATCGATTATGAAAAAGAAAAACCTGTTTCTGTTTCTGCTTTTGTCTCCTTGCCTCGTCCTGACGGTCTTTGCGCTCGTTTCGTGCGGCGGCGACGAGGGCGACGAAACCGTCGCCGTCACGA
>JAGCYR010000153.1 GCA_017960705.1 Clostridia bacterium
GGATCCGACGCTGGTCGAGGCGTATCGGGCGATCGGAAAACTCCGCATTGTTAACGAGGCGCTGATCTCCGGATCGTTTGCGATCAAGCATCTCGACGGTTCGCTGCTGGTTTACGAGCGAAAAATCGGAAAGAGCGCTGTCGCGGTGTTCATAAATCGTTCACAAAGCGATTTGACCGTCTCGCTTGATAGTAAATATAAAGATTTAATCTCAGGCAGAATTATGAAAGGATCTTTGAAACTATCTTCGCGCTCTTTTGCCGTTTTGTCGGAATCGGACACCTGATTTTCCGCGTCGTTTCCCTTGAAATGGCGCGCTTGACAGAACTTTTTTGGGGTAGATCGGCTCCTTTTCGACGTAAAATATCTCCGGTAACGAACTCGTTATCGGAGGTTTTTTATGAAACTGATCGCTTGTTTACTCTCGATCCTGATCCCTTTCTCAACGCCCGCCTTAACACATCACTGCGCAGGTCACGGGAGGTCGGATCCGACCGGTCTCAGATGGTACGTGAGGCGGACTCAGGATCACGTTACGCCGGAATTGCCCTCCGAGTTTTCGCGTCTGACCGAGTACGACGGTTATTACGCCGATACTGCTTGCGGGGAGAACGGGAAGGTCGTGTATCTCACCTTTGACGCGGGGTACGAGAACGGAAACGTCGAAAAGATCCTCGATACGCTGAAAGAAAAGGAGGTTCCGGGCGCGTTCTTTATCCTGTCGCATTTCCTTACGGCAAACCCCGTGCTTGTCGAACGGATGATCGACGAAGGACACCTCGTCTGCAATCACACCGCAAGACACCGTAATATGGCGAAGTCATCCGATGAGGAAATGAAGCGGGAGCTGACCGATTTGGAAACTCTCTTTCGGGAGCGGACGGGTCGCGAGATCTCGAAGTATTACCGCCCGCCCGAGGGATCGTTCAAGTGGGATAATCTCGCCGTCGCAAAGGAACTCGGCTACGCCACGGTATTCTGGAGTTTTGCCTACGCCGATTGGGATAATCAAAGACAGCCGTCGCCCGACGCGGCGCTCAAGAAGATCCGCGATAATCTGCATTCCGGCGCGGTCATACTCCTGCATCCGACGTCCGTGACCAACGCGAAAATCATGCCGGAACTGATCGACGAACTGCGGGCGCAGGGTTATCGCTTCGGCACGCTCGACGAGTTGACCGGGAGAAATGGGAAATGACCCGGATCATTCGTCGCTTTGCAGCGGCGGCGCTCTGTCTTGTTCTGTTGTTTCCCTTAACGGCGACGACCGTCCGCGCTGCTGAAACCGACCGTGCGCCGCGGGTCGCTCTGACCTTTGACGACGGACCGCACCCCGGACGAACCAAGCGGATCCTTAAACTTCTTGATCGCTATTCGGTAAAGGCGACCTTTTTCATTCTCGGGTGCAACGCGGAATACTATCCCGAGCCGCTGGAAATGGCGGTGCGGGCGGGGCACGAGATCGAGGATCATTCGTTCGATCACGTCACGAGGGGAAAAACAGTCGGGGAGCTGGAGAACAGTATCACGAAAACGGCGGAGATCATCGAGCGGGCGTCGGGACGTCCACCGCGGTATTTTCGTCCGCCCGAGGGGAAATGTACGCCGGAGCTGGATTCGGCGCTTGCTTCACTCGGCTACGATACGGTATTCTGGACTGTCGACTCGCGCGATTGGACGGGGAAGCCCGCCGACGCGATCGCAAGAGACGTACTGAAAACCGTGCGCGACGGCGATATCCTCCTTTTCCACGACTATACCTGTCCCGGCGAAAATACTCTGCACGCGCTTGAAAAGATCATTCCGGCGCTACTCTCCCGCGGATTCCGTTTCGTCACGGTGGAGGAAATGTTCGCATGTTCGGAAAACTGATCGGAGCCGCCGTTCGGCAGCTCCGATCTTGTATTCAGATTTCAGTGGGTTCGGGCGGGTCGATCTCGGTTTCTTCTTCGGATTCCGCGTCAGTCTCTTCGCCGACCTCCTCTTCGGTTTGGAGAGGATCAATCATAATCTCCTTGACCTTGTAGTAGGCGGCGTAGGTCCCCATAAATTTGACGTGAGAGAACAGGAACATCAGCGGCATGGCGATCCCGAGGAAGAGGAAATAGCCGCCGAGACCGAACAAAAACATAATATTGAGGAATACGAACAAGAGCGTCCCGAGCAGCGCGAGGATATTGCGTTTCAGCCCAAGGATAGAGAAGATCAGGGAGTTCTTCAGCAGTTTGCGGATCGAGAGATCAAACGTCACGAGCTGCAGATAGAGATAGTAGCGCATAAAGATATAGATCAAGGTTATCCCGACCGTCGTCCAAAGGAAGAAATAGTCGAGGATCCGATGCGCGCTCGTGAACAGGTAATAGAGGTCGAAACCGAGCAGACCGAGGATGATGAAGTCGATGATCCCGACGACAAGACCCTGTTTCCAGTTCCGCTTGATCGCGTAGAAGAAGTCCGAATAGGGGAAGACCGGGTCGCCCATCACGATCCCGCGCGTCACGTAGGCGGCGCCGACGTTGACGAATCCGAAGGTAAAGACGGTCAGACCAGAAAGACCGATGAAGAAATAGGTCCAGAAGGTCGGCGCGCGTTCCGCCGTCTGCAGACCGTCGACGGCGAGCACGGCGAGATCCGCGGGGGTCGACGCGATCTGTCCCGCGCTCTCGGCGCGGATCAGAGGAAAGAGGTCGGACGCCGGGGCGTAAAACTCGCGGGAGACCGCGCCGGACAGGGCGAGGATGGCGAACAGAAGCGGGATGCAGCCGAGCACCATCAGAATATTGACCGAAAAAAGCTTGCCGAGATTATCTTTATAGAGACGGAAGAACCGTTTGAGTCCGGTCCCCTCGTTTGCCGCCTGTTCTTTGGTGACGCCCTTGCCTTCTCGTTGGGAGTCGAACAGACGGAATCTCTTTTTCTTTTTCGGTTCCAGGTCCCGATCGAAGTCGTTCAAGCCGATTCTCCTTTGTCCGTCGTTTTCGCACCTATTATACCGCAAAGGAAAGAAAAGTGCAAGGTTTCGGGCGCAATTCAAGAATATTTTACAAAACGCGCTTGTCAAGAGAGAGGTTATATGATAAAATAAAGAAAAAACCGAAGGAGGGGCGGACTATGTTCCGGACCGGGTGGCTCTCCAACCTGTTCAAAAAGATCCCGGATATCTCGACCGAGCGCCTCTTGCTCCGGAGGATCCGGATCACCGACGCTCCGGATATGTACGAGTACTCGAAGGACCCCGACGTGACCAAGTATCTGCTCTGGGATCCGCATCCGAATATCGAACATACGCGGAACTACGTCGACTATCTGCAGGACCGTTACCGCGACGGCAAGTATTACGACTGGGCGATCGTTCTGAAGAGCAGCGGCAAGATGATCGGCACCTGCGGTTTCTCCGCCATCAGCGCCGAACACCGCTACGCCGAGGTCGGTTACGTACTGAATCCCGCCTTCCGTGGGCAGGGATACGCCGGAGAGGCGTTATCGGCGGTACTTGAATTCGCGTTCCGCAGGATGCAGCTCAACCGAGTGGAAGCCAAGTGCGTCGACGAGAACGAATCGAGCGAACGCGTGATGCAGAAGGTCGGGATGCAGTACGAGGGGACCGCCCGTTCCGCTTTGTTTATCAAAGGACAGTTCCGCAACATCAAGATCTACTCGATCCTTCGCGAAGAATATCTGAAAAAGGGCAAACCGTTCTAAATCCGTAATACCTCCGCATACATTCGACCGTACGATCGAATCGGAGGTGCGGGTGTGAAACGGTTTCTCTTTTTTATTTTGGCTCTTGTGCTGGTCTTTTCTTATTGTTCCGCCGGATGCGTCGCCTCGGACGACGGGGAGGACGTTTCGGCGGCTCCGACCGCGGGCGCGATGGATCTCGACGCTCGAGGCGCGATCCTGATCGAGGCGTCGACGGGGACGGTCCTCTACGAGCAGAACCCCGACGAGCCTTTTCCCCCGGCGTCGGTCACGAAGGTCATGACCCTGCTTCTCGTGATGGAGGCGGTCGACGCGGGGAAGATCAAAATGACCGACCCGGTCACGGTGAGCGAATACGCCGCCTCGATGGGCGGTTCGCAGGTGTTTCTTTCGCCCGGGGAGACCCTCTCGGTCGAGGATATGATCAAATGCGCCGTCATCAGTTCGGCAAACGACGCGGCGGTCGCGCTCGCGGAGCTCGTATCGGGCAGCGAGGAGGCGTTCGTTTCGGAGATGAATCGGCGCGCCGCCGAGCTCGGGATGCAGAACGCGCACTTCGAGAACGTGACGGGGCTTGACGATACGACGACCGACCATCGCTGCAGCGCGCGGGATATCGCCCTGATGTCGCGGGCGCTGATCTCCCATAAAGAGATCCTGAAATACAGTTCGACCTGGATGGACAGCATCCGGGGTGGGGAATTCACCCTGACCAACACCAACCGCCTCATACGTTTTTACCGCGGGGCGCAGGGACTGAAGACCGGATCGACGGCAAAGGCGAAGTTCTGTCTCTCCGCGGTGGCGGAACGGGACGGGATGACCTTGATCGCCGTCGTGATGGGGTCCCCGAGCCGCGACGTGCGGAACGAAGAGACAAAGCGGCTGCTCGACTACGGATTCGCAAACTACGCCGTGTTCTCCAGCGAGGCGACCGAGCTTGACCCCGTGAGAGTACCGGGAGGCATCTCCGACTATTGTCGCGTCGGTTACGACGGTATCTCCTGCGTCGTGTCTCGCGGGGAAAAGAACAAGATCGAATGTGAGATCGAGCTGCCCGAGTCGCTTTCGGCTCCGATCGTCGCGGGGGAGGTTCTCGGGCGCGCCGTTTTTCGGTCCGGAGAAACGGTCGTCGGGGAGGTCCCGATCAAGGCGCTGGAGCCGGTCGGGAAGATCACGTTTCCAGCGCTTCTCGCAAAACTCTTCCGCGCGCTCGTGCTCGGATAGAAAGAATGAAAAAAACAGGGAAAAACGCTCCGAATCGGTCTTGAATCTATTGCATTTTGCCGAGCGGTGTTGTATAATGGGAACGATATAAACGTTTTGGAGGAAAAAATGTCTGTCAGAGTCAATACGGAGTATCTCGACGGTTTCATCCGCGACGACGAGATCACCGATCTGCGCCCCTATCTGCGCACGGCGCAAAAGATGCTTCTGGAGGGTAAAGGCGCCGGGAACGACTATCTCGGCTGGGTGACCCTGCCCGAAGATTACGACCGCTGTGAGTTCGCCCGCATTAAGGCGGCGGCGGAGCGGATCAAAAAGAGCTGCGATATCTTCCTGGTCCTCGGGATCGGCGGATCGTACCTCGGCGCCCGCGCCGCGATCGAGTTCGTCAAATCGCCGCTCTACAACGCCTTGGATAAGGACACCCCGGATATCTATTTCGCGGGGAACAATTTGAGCCCGACGGCGCTTTCCGAGCTGCTTTCGATCTGCAAGGGGAAGGATCTTTGCGTGAACGTCATCAGCAAGTCTGGCACGACGACCGAGACCGCGGTCGCGTTCCGTATCTTCAAGGATCTGCTCGTCGAAAAATACGGCGTCGACGGCGCTCGTACCAGGATCTTCGCCACCACCGATAAAAAGCGCGGCACGCTGAAGTCGTTTTCCGACAGATCCGGGTTCGAGACCTTCGTGGTCCCCGACAACGTCGGCGGACGGTTCTCGGTGCTCACCGCCGTCGGTCTTCTTCCGATCGCGGTCGCCGGGATCGACATCGACGAACTGATGCAGGGGGCGGCTGACGCGTAGAAGGCGCTCTCGTCCTCCTCGATCAAAAACATCGACGCTCTGAAGTACGCCGCGATCCGCAATATTCTCTACCGCCGCGGGAAGAACGTCGAGGTGCTGGTCGGCTACGAGCCCTATATGCTGATGCTGAACGAGTGGTGGAAACAGCTCTTCGGCGAGAGCGAGGGCAAGGACGGCAAAGGTATCCTCCCGGATTCGGTTATTTTCTCGACCGACCTGCATTCGCTCGGTCAGTACATTCAGGACGGACAGCGGATGCTCTTCGAGACGGTCGTTTCGGTGAAGGATCCGGGCGCCGCCTACGAGATCCCGTTTGACCCCGAGAATATCGACGGTCTGAACTTCCTTGCGGGCAAGCAGCTCGACGAGGTGAACAAGACAGCGATGGTGGCGACTCTGCTCGCGCATACCGACGGGGGAGTGCCGAATACCGTCATCGAGGTCAAAGACAGATCCCCGCGTTCGCTCGGATATCTGTTCTATTTCTTCGAGTTTTCCTGCGCGATCTCGGGCTATCTGCTCGGGGTCAATCCCTTCAATCAGCCGGGCGTCGAGTCGTACAAAAAGAATATGTTCCGCCTGCTCGGCAAGCCCGGATACGAGAAACTCGTCGTCAAAACCAAAAAGAGATCGTGAAGGAACTGTGAATAATTCGTTTTGCCCTTGTTTTTTTCTCCGGGATCGTTTATAATGGAATCGGAGAACAAAACTACATTCAGGAGGTAACACAAAAATGGTTCAGTTGATCATCGGCGCCAGAGGATCGGGAAAGACCAAACGCTTGATCGAGCTTGTCAACGACGCTGCGTCTGTCTCGAAGGGCTCCGTTGTCTGTGTCGAATACGGAAACACGCTGAATTTTGACGTGACTCACAAGGCGCGGCTGGTCGATACGACCGCTTTCGCCATCTCGAACGCCGACGCGCTTTACGGCTTTATCGCCGGTCTTGCCGCGAGCGATCACGACATCACCGACATTTTCGTCGACGCCGCGATGAAGATCTGCAACTACGATCTCGCCGCCGTCGAGTATCTGGTCGGGAAGGTCGCCAAGCTTGCCGAGAACTACGAGTTCAATCTTATCATGACTCTCTCGGCAAACCCGGACGATTGCTCCGAGGCGCTCCGCAAGTACATGTGATTTCACAAACAACGCATTCCGTTCATATCTTGATATCGGAGTCCGCTCGGGCTCCGATATCATATTTTCAGGAGTGCGATATGGCTGAAAACAGAGGTATTTGCGGGCAGTCAGGCGGGCAGGTCAGGGAGACGGTGTGCATCGATACGTACCGGGTCCTCGATTCTTCGCGCGACCGCGACTGCTACGAGGACGTGCGCGTCTATCTGACGCCGTTCGGGCAGGAGATCATCAACGGTACCTGTAACGTCCGGGTGCGCGGGTGCGAGGTCGCCTGGTGCAACGTCGCGGTCGATCCGATACAGTTCAACTGCGGATTCTACCAGCTGACGGTGCGCTACTACATCCTTCTGACGCTTGAGAGCTGCATGGGACAGGGAAGAGCGCAGGAGTTCAACGGGATCGCCGTTCTCGAGAAGAGATCTGTCCTCTACGGCGGCGAGGGGGACGTCAAAGTTTATTCGTCGTCCGACGGATCCTCCGCGTGTAACTTCAATCCTCGGGACGAGGGGAACACCGCGCCCGTCGGCGTGGTGGAGACCGTCGATCCAATCGCTCTGTCGGTCAAGGTGTGCGACAGAAACGCGCTTTCGGGCTGCTGTTTCTGCACCTGCGACCAGATCCCGCAGGAGCTCGCGGCAAACTCGATCGGGGAGATCGTCGATCCGGATGGCGGCAACCGGCTGTTCGTCTCGCTCGGTATCTTCTCGGTCCTGCGGCTGCAAAGACCGGCGCAGCTTCTCGTCAACGCGTCGGACTACAGCGTGCCGGATAAGGAGTCTGTCCCGGTCGAGGAGAGCGATCCCTGCAAACTCTTCCGTTCGATGGCGTTTCCTTCGGGCGAGTTCTCGGGGACCAACTGCGCATCCCAGAATCAGGGGAACAATCAGCGCCCCGCGTCGTCGGACCGCGGATGCGGCTGCCGGGGGTAAAACCGAAGAAAGAAGAGCGGA
>JAGCYR010000154.1 GCA_017960705.1 Clostridia bacterium
AAGGCGAAGAACATCTTCCAGACCTGCCTGCAGAACTCGAACCCGATGCTTCACCCCTGCATCACCACGCTGAACGCGGCGCGCATCGAGGGTCCCTCCGACTTCTTCTTCTACGAAGAAGGCGTGACCCCGGGCGTCGGCCGGCTGCTGAAAGCCATCGACGACGAGCGCATTGAACTCGGCGCGGCGCTGGGGCTGACCATCGAGAACGACCCGCACATCAGCATCCGGCAGGGCTATCTGCTCGAAGAGACCTACGATCGCGCCTACGCGACTGCCCCCGGTTTCACGGGGATCAAGGCGCAGACCCAGCTTGACTACCGCTACTACAACGAGGACGCGGGATTTGGGCTGGTGCTCTGGGTCGACCTCGCCGACCGTCTGGGGCTGGAGCTCCCGAACGTGCGCGCGATGCTGCAGATCGTCTCGTCCATCATGGGCAGAGACTACAAAGCCGAGAAGGCGCGGACGCTCGAAACGCTCGGGCTCGCCGGCTACTCGATCACCGAACTGCTGAAGATCCTCTGATATAATCAACGCGAACGGGGCGCCCGCCGTCAGGTGGGCATCCCGTTTTGACAAGAAGCGATAATCATCTTGCGGCGGTAACAAAATGAACGTACAAGCCGAAACCGAAGCAAAGCCCCTCAAAAGAAAACGCACGCTCGCCTACGTCGGGATCGCCGCGGTGGTTTTCATCTGGGGGCTGTACCCCATCTTTACCTCCGATCTTCTGACCTCTTATTCGGGCGGGGCGTTCACCTTTATCAGTTCGCTGATCTCCGCCGTCGTCCTGCTCCCCGAGTGTTTACCGCGCTTCAGGTTGCTGAACCGTACTTACTTCAAGATCGCGGTGCCGACGGGGCTTTTCGTCGGGGCGGCGAACCTGATACAGAAGATCGGACTGCGCTACACGACCCCGACCCGCTACGCCTTTCTCGAAAACCTGTCGTGCGTCGTCGTGCCGATCCTGCTTTTCCTCTTCATCCGGAAAAAGCCGAATCTCCTGACGGTGGTTTCCAGTATTTTGTGCCTCGTCGGGTGTTTTTTCCTCTGCGGGGGCGGTCTTACGGGCGGCTCGCTCGGGGTCGGTGAGATCCTCTGCGCTCTGGCGGGGGTCTTTTACGGCGTGAATATCGCGGCGACCGGGGTATTCGCCGGGAGGCTGAACGCGATGCTCTACGTGATGATCCAGATGTGGGTCAACGTCGCCGTTTCGGGAGTCGCCGCGATTCTGCTCGATAAGATCACGGTGAACGGTCAGCCGATCGAGCGGTTCGCGTTCTCCTTTGACCCGAAAAAACTGGTTATGCTGACGGTATTGGTCCTCGCGATCGGTACTTTCGGCTGGATCGTCCGCACCGAAGCCCTGAAATACGTCAACGCGTCGGTCGTGGCGGTCGTAATGCCCTTTTCCTCGGTGGTGACGGGGGTCGTCGCCGTCGCGGTCGGAAAGGAATCTTTCGGTCTCCCTCTCCTGTTCGGCGGGCTGATCATCCTGTTTTCCTCGATTTTGTCGAGCGCCGCCGATATCCGGGAGAGCCGGACCGCAAAAATACATCTGAAGGAGCAGCTCGATGACGATTAAAGTCGCGGCAACGGGGGATTCGCTTTTCACCGCGAGTTTCCCCGCCGAATACGAAGCGATCCGCGGTCCGCTCGACGCATTCATCTCCGACGCGGACGTGAAGATCACGAATCTGGAAACCAACCTATCGGATTTCGGCTCCTTTGCGAACCAATATTCGGGCGGGACTTGGCTGAATACGCGGAAGGAGCTATTCCCCTATCTTGCGTCCTTCGGATTCAACTTCTTTAGCAACGCGAACAACCATACGATGGACTACTCCTACGCGGGACTGCTCTCGACGGTCGATTTCCTTGACGAAAAGGGGATCGCCCACGCCGGGACGGGCAGGAGCCTCGACGAAGCGGAAAAACCCGCGATCCTGAAACTCGCGGGCGGGAAAACCGCGGCGATCTTCGCCGTCGACGCGTCGATGGAACTCCCCTCGATAGCGGGTCGGGCGAGCAAAAGCTTCGCCGCGCGCCCGGGGGTCAACTTTCTTCGCCACGAGACGCTGTTCAAAGCGTCGGAGGAGGAGATGGCGGCTCTGAAAAAACTCGCCGCCGCCACCTCGGTCAACGTGTACCGCGACGCGGAGATCGCGACGGGCTATCAGGCGCCCGATCCCGAGGGATGTTTCACCTTCGGGAGCACGCTCTTCACGAGTGAAAAGGACGCTCCCCTTTCGCGGTGCAACAAAGGGGACCTTGCCCGGCTGTGCGGGAATATCAAAAAAGCGAAAGCCGATAACGATCTGGTCTTTATCCTCGTCCACTGTCACGACGAAGAAGGGGTGAACGAGTGCGACCCGCCCGCCTACCTGAAAGAATTCTGCCGCGCGGCGATCGACGCGGGGGGGGCGGCGGTCTTCGGCGGCGGGGTGCATATCCTGCGCGGGCTGGAGATCTACCGCGGGAAACCCATCTTCTATTCGCTCGGCGATTTCATCTATCAGGGGATGCGGGTCGAGTACCTGCCGCCCGAGTTTATGGAAAAGTACGGGCTGGACGTCGACGCGACGGCGCAAGAGGCGCTGTGGGTGCGGTCGAAGGGCGGCAAGATCGGGCTGCAGACAAACGAAAAGAACTTTTTGACCGTGGTGCCCAAGCTGACCTACGAGGACGGGGCGCTCGTCGATCTCGTGATGCTGCCGGTGAAGCTCGGGTTCAAAACGGGCAGCGAGACGCTCGAGGGGCTTCCCTACTTTGCGGAGGGAGACGAGGGCGAGAAGATCTATCAAAAGTATCAAAAACTCTCCGCCGATCTCGGCACCGAACTGATTTACGAAAACGGACTCATCAAAGTAAAGGGGTAACGATATGGACATCACAAAAATCCGCGCGCTGATCGAAAAGCAATCGGATCTCATCGTCAAGACCGAGCGCGACCTTTGGGCGATCCCGGAGGTCGGGTACCGGGAATTCAAGACCGACGCGTATATGAAAACCGCGTTCCGTAAACTCGGGTACGAGTTGACCGAAGCCGAGGGGATCACGGGCTTCTTTACCGTCGTCGACACCGGAAAACCCGGTCCGACGGTGCTGGCGCTCGCGGAACTCGACGCGCTCTACTGCGCGGACCACCCCGAACGCGACAAGACGACCAACGCCGTCCACGCCTGCGGGCATCACGCGCAGTGCGCGGCTCTGCTCGGGCTCGCGGCGGCGCTCAAAGAACCCGGCGCGCTCGACGGGTTGTCGGGCAGGATCAAACTATGCCTCGTCCCCGCGGAGGAGGGCATCGAGATCGAGTACCGCATGGGGCTGATCAAAGAGGGAAAGATCACTTTCGCATCGGGCAAACAGGAGTTTTTGGCGCGCGGGTACTTCGACGACGTCGACCTCGCGTTTATGGTGCACGTCGGGACCCTCGACGGGACGCCCGACGGCAAACTGTTCCGCAAATACAAGGGCTACAACGGAGTGATCCGCAAGAAGATCGTCATCAGAGGCAAAGCCGCGCACGCCGGAGACTGCCCGCATCTCGGGATCAACGCGCTGAACGCCGCGACCCTCGCGATCCAGGCGGTCAACAACCTGCGCGAGACCTTCCCCGAAGACGATTTCGTCCGCTTCCATCCCATCATCACCAAGGGCGGCGATGTGGTCAACGCCGTTCCCGCCGAAGTGATCCTCGAAAGCTACGTCCGCGCGGCGTCCACCCACGCGCTTGACCGTGCCA
>JAGCYR010000155.1 GCA_017960705.1 Clostridia bacterium
GATCCCGACGTCCTCGACCGAGTGGTGGAAATCCACCTCCGCGTCCCCCGTGCAGGCGACGGTCAGGTCGAATCTTCCGTGCCGCGAGAAGAGCGTCAGCAGGTGGTCGAGAAAGCCGCAGCCGGTTTTGATCTCGCTCTTCCCCGTTCCGTCGAGCGAAAGGGTGAGCGCAACGTCGGTCTCCGACGTCAGACGTTTGATCTCCGCGTATCTCATTTTAGTCCTCCCTGTTCTTTCAGTATGGTTTCAATGGCGGCGACGAGCGTCTCCATCTGTTCTTGGGTTCCTACCGTGATGCGGTTGAAATCGGAGATCCGGGGTTTGTTGAAATGCCGGATCAGGATCCCGCGTTCTTTTAAGGCAAGGTAGAGCGCCTCGCCCCCGATCGCGGGAGTTTTTGCGAAAAGGAAATTCGCCTTCGAGGGGATCACGGTAAAGCCGAGGGCGGTCAGTTTCTTCGCCGTCCATTCCCGCGCCGCCTCGATCTTCTTACAGTTGGCGCGGTAGTAGGCGTCATCCTCGAGCGCCGCCACGCCCGCCGCGAGTGTCATCCGGTTGACGTTATACGGGTTTGTCGAATTGCGGATGGTGTTGAGATCGCGGATCAGGTCGGGGTTTCCTATCCCGAATCCGAGCCGCGCGCCCGCCATCGAGCGCGATTTGGAGTAGGTGCCGACAACCAGCAGATTGTCGTACTTTGCGGTCAGGGGAACGGCGCTCTCCCCGCCGAAATCGACGTACGCCTCATCGACGATCACCACGCCGTCGGGGTTGCCCGAAACGATCTTTTCGATCTCGGAAAGCGGCAAGAACAGACCCGTCGGGGCGTTCGGGTTGGCGATCACGACGGTCTTCTTTCCTTTTCCGATATAGTCGGCGGGGTCGATCGAAAGATCGTCCCTCACCGGGATCTCGGTATAGGGCAGACGGTTGAGTTCCGCGAAGACCGGATAGAAGCCGTAGGTGATATCGGGGAAAACCAGTGGAGTCTTCTCGGAGGCGAACGCCATGAACGCGAAGTTCAGCACCTCGTCCGAGCCGTTCGAGACGATCACCCGATCGGGGGCGACGCCGAAAGAATCCGCCAGCCTGCTCCGCAGAGCGCGGGCGTCGGGGTCGGAATAGAGGTTCAGCCGTCCGCCCTCCTCGTTGACCGCCGCGAGCACCCCGTCAGACGGGGGAAAAGGCGACTCGTTGGTGTTGAGTTTCAGGTACCGGCGGTCCTGCGGCTGCTCGCCCGGAACGTAGGGGACGAGCGTCGCGTACCGATCGGAAAAGAAGCGGCTCATTTCTTGCCCCGGACCGTCACGCTGCGGGCGTGCGCATCCAGTCCCTCCTTTCCGGCGAAGAGCGCGATCTTATCCGAGACCTTCGAAAGCGCGTCTTCCGTGTAGTAGACGAACTGGGTCTTTTTCACGAAATCGTCGACCGAGAGCGGGGACGAGAAACGCGCCGTGCCGCCGGTCGGGAGCGTGTGGTTGGGACCCGCGAAGTAGTCGCCGAGCGCCTCCGGGCAGTATTTGCCGAGGAAGACCGAACCGGCGTTTTTCACGAGGTCGAGATAGTCGAAGGGATTTTCGACCGAGAGTTCGAGGTGTTCGGGCGCGATCTCGTTCGAGACTTCGATCGCCTGTTTCAGATCGTCCGTAACGATGATCTTGCCGTTCTTGTCGATCGAGGTACGGGCGATCTCCTTGCGCGGGAGCAGCGGGATCTGGCGCTCGAGTTCATCCTGCACCGCCGCCGCCAGCGCCGCGCTGTCGGTGACAAGCACCGCCGAGGCGTTTCTGTCGTGTTCCGCCTGCGAGAGCAGGTCGGCGGCGACGAAAACGGGATTGCAGCTTGCGTCGGCGACCACGAGGATCTCGGAGGGTCCCGCGATCATATCGATCGAAACCACGCCGAAGACCTGTTTCTTCGCCTCTGCGACGAAGGCGTTGCCGGGACCGACGATCTTATCGACCTTCGGAACGCTCTCGGTGCCGTAGGCGAGCGCGGCGATCGCCTGCGCTCCGCCGACCTTGAAGATGCGGTCGACGCCAGCCACGTCGGCAGCGGCGAGGATCGCGGGATTGACCTTTCCGTCTTTTGCGGGAGGGGTCACCATCACGATGGTTTTACAGCCCGCTATCTTGGCGGGGATCGCGTCCATCAGAACCGTCGAGGGGTACGCGGCGGTGCCGCCCGGAACGTAGAGACCGACGCGCTCGATGGGCGTGATCTTCTGCCCCGTGACCTTGCCGTCCTCTGCGTCTCCGATTCGGAATCCCTCGCGCACCTGTTTTTTGTGGAATGCTCGGATATTCTCCGCGGCTTCTTGGAGAACCGCAAGGAACGCGGGACCGACGGTCTTGTACGCCTCGTCGATCTCCTCGCGGGAGACGGAAAGAGAGTCGAGTTTTACCCCGTCGAAACGCTCGGTGCAGTCGCGGAGCGCCTTGTCGCCCCCTGCCCG
The DNA here is from genome assembly GCA_017960705.1 of Clostridia bacterium. GTDB lineage: Bacteria > Bacillota > Clostridia > Oscillospirales > CAG-272 > UBA1740. The sequence goes on from JAGCYR010000155.1 coordinate 2,456, forward strand.
GACCTCTGCGATGATACTCGCGACGGCATCCGAGACGTTCGCCGTGGGGTTGTCGCGGGCGAAGATCTCCTCTTTCGGTACCTCGCCCATTTTCAGGATCTTAATCATTTTCGGTCACCAGTTCTTTCATTTTCTCCGTGATCTTTCCGATCTCGCCGGAGAGGAAGCGGAAGCTTGATTTGTTGGCGATCAGCCGCGCGCTGATCGGGAA
>JAGCYR010000156.1 GCA_017960705.1 Clostridia bacterium
CCGCGGAAAATCCGCTGACCGAGCAGCCGAAGATACGTCCCTCGACGAAGTTCCACGCGGTATGGAGCGCCGCCGCGCCGATCACGCTGCCGGTGCGGAGGACGAACAGACCGAGGAAGACGCCGAAGAGAAAGACGTTCAGAAGCGAAAGCAGGGTCACCCCGCCGTTCGAGACGTGCAGGAACGAGAAGGTCAGGGCGCTGAGAAGGACCGCCGGCAGCCAGCGCATCCCGCGGGCAAGCGAAGTCATCAGCAGTCCGTGGATCAGTATCTCCTCCGCCGCGCCCTGCACGACGTAGCCGAGAAGAAAGAAGAACAGGAGCGAATAGCTGACGTTTTGCGACAGCCCGCCGAAGGTCGAGGCGCGGGACAAGACCGAGAGCAGGATCCCGGCGGAACAGAGCACAACGCCGAAGAGCAGTCCGAGCCCGTACCGTTTGGCGGCGCCCTTCTTTTCGATCCCCATCGTGGCAAGCGAACGGCGGTGGAGCACGAGACAGACGAAGATCGCGGCGGCGATCACCCACGCCGACCCGAACAGTTCCGCGACGCGGTAGCCCTCGCTCTCTGCGATGGCTTTCGACAGGGCGTTATACGCTTCGCGGTCGATGGTGCCGGCGCCGCCCGCCATCCCCGACGAGAGCGCGTCGTTAAAGACCCCCATCATGCCGTTGAAGCCGAGGATCAGGGTCGCCGCCACACCCGGAACGAACCCGGAAAAGAGCGGGATGAAGATCGCGATCAGATACGCGAGAAGAAGCTCGACCCAGAGCCGGAACCGGCGTTCGCCGGACGTGCGGCGGGCAAGCAGAGGCGACGACGAAAAATCAAACAAGGCGCGATCATCCTTTCCCGGGCGTGACCCGTTTTCTATACGGATATTGTATCACACGCGGAAGGATTGTGCAAGACGGGTCGCAAAAAGTTTACATCCTTATCTGTGAAACCAGTTTGAGAGAAGCTCCAGCGTTTTGAAGCGGACGCTCGCTTTGCCGTCGGTCAAGAGGCGGTATTCGGCGTCGGAAAGACCGAGCGGCACCCCCTCGACGGCGGCGGCGGTGCAGAGCGGCGGAAAGAGAACGCACCACCAGTTTTGCCCCTCGCCCTCCCCGATCACGACCCGGAGCGACAAATACCGCCCCGCGGGCAGCGAAAACGATCCGTAGTCGCGGGTCGGATAGTCCTCCTCCGAAAGCGTGACCGTGACCGGCGCCTCGCTTCCCCGTTCCGTGAGCGTTCGTTTCGCGGTCGCGGCGATCTCCTGCCGCAGTTCCGCGGTCAGCGCGTTTTCGGCTTCGTTTCGGTCGGTAAAGCCGCGGAACAGGTCGCCGTACTCAAGTAGGATCGCGTCGCGGACGGCGAATTTGTCGCTCTGGTCGTCTTCCCCGTCGGAGGCGGCGAGGATATGCAGACGGATCACGTCGCGGTAGATCCGCTCCTCCCCCGAAACGGGGGAGACGGCGAGGAACAGGGCGGCGAGAAGGATCAGAACCGCCGGGATCGCCCCGACCGCAAACGCTCTTTTCCGGCTTTTCTTTTTCGTTTCTTTCATTTTTGTTTCCTCCCGGTTTTCGGTAGTGCGAGGATTCCCCGGGGGCGCGGGGTTTATTCACGCGGGGACGTTTTTTTCTCTGCATATTCCGGGGAAAAACGGGAGAGACTCCCGGTATCACGGAAAAGGAGGAAACAAAATGAAAAAAGCGGTGGTGATCGGGTCGGGACCCGCGGGGATGACGGCGGGGATCCGGCTGGCGGAGGGGGGCTGGGACGTGACGGTGCTCGAACAGCAGGCGGGCCCCGGCGGGAATCTCCGAAGCTGGACGCGGGAGGGGCATACGATCGACAACTGCCTCCATTGGCTGAACGGAACGCGCGACGGGTCGAGTCTCAATCGGCTCTGGCGTTCGCTCGGCGTGCTGGGGGACGGCGTGGAGGTGGTCAAATCTCCCTTCTTCTACCGTTCGCACCTCACGGGCTCGACCCTGACGCTTTGGCGCGACCCCGACAGGACCGAGGCGGAGCTCTCCGAAAAGAGTCCCCGCGACGCGAAAGCCGTCCGCCGGTTCTTCCGCGCGGCGAAGACGCTGGCGTACGGTTCCCCGCTCGCGCGGGCGGCGGTTGCCGCGCGGTGGTACCGGGTCTCGGTCGGGGATTTCGCCGACTCGCTATACGACCGCGACCTCGGCGTTTTCTTTTCGGACTATCTCGGGCGTGAGTACGCGGCGCTCGGACTGCTCTTCGCCTACGCCGCCTTCCTTTCGGGGGACGCGGATCTGCCCGCCGGAGGGTCTCCCGGAGTGGCGGAACGAATGGCGGAAAAGCTGGCTCTTACGGGCGGGAAACTGATCTGCTCGGTGCGGGCGACCGCGATCGTGACCAAAAACGGACGGGCGACGGCGGTGCTGACCGACAGGGGCGACGCGTTTGAAGCCGATCGGGTGATCGCCGCCTGCGACCCCCACGTCACCTTTTCGCGCCTGCTCCCGCCCGCATACGCTCCCGCGGCGCTCGAAAGGACCGATCTCGACCCGCGCACGCCGCATTTCAGTTCGCTGCACGCCGCGTTCTCGATTTCGGCTCCTTTCCCGCCCGGAGCGGCGTGGGCCAACGTGATCGCGGGGGATCCCAAGAAACTGCCGGGGCGCACCCGGGGGCGGGTGATCCTGCGTTCGTTTGCCCACGAGCCGGGATTCGCGCCGGAGGGAAAAACCGTTTTGCAGGCGACCTGTTTCGTTTCCGACGCCGACGCGGAAGGATGGCTTGTCCGCGGCAGGGACTACGCGGAAAGAAAAGCCGCCTTCGCAGAAGCGGTCGGGGAGGCGATCCGGGAGGCGTTCCCCTACTCCGCGCCGCGGCTGATCGACGCGTGGACCCCCGCGACCTATTCGCGCTATACCTCCGCCGACCGGGGCGACTATATCGGATGGCTGCTCCCCGCCGGGGTGATCCCGCCGCGGCTGCCCGAACGGGTCAGGGGGCTGTCGAACGTCTCGCTCGCCTCGGGCTGGTGCCGGATGCCGGGCGGGCTCCCGACCGCCGCGAGGAGCGGAGCCCGCGCCGCCGCCGATATCCTGATCCGCGATCCCGCGCCCCGTTCCTTCCCCGGCGTGACCCCTCCCGGACGGGAAAAATCGAAAAAAAGACGAAAATTTGATCTTCCGTCTTGACAAACCCGAATCGGTATGGTAGAATACGGTCTAACAAGATAGAGGCGCACTGCATCAAGAGTAACCGCGGGGTTTCGACCGACCGAGGGTTTTGCCGCGGGAAAGGGATGGGTGCCGAAGTGTCCGGCGTCTCGATCACCCGGATAGCTGGTTCTACGGAGAATATCCGTAAAACTGTCGCGTTTCGCGGAGAGCTATCGGTTTTGTGTGTCGTGACGTGTATTCGTGTATCTATTCGACGCCGATCCGTACTTTTTCGCGGATCGGCGCTCTGTTTTTAAAAAAACGGAAAGAAGGATACCGAAATGCAGAAGAAAACCGTATTCCGCGGGATCGCCACCGCCATGATCACCCCGTTCAAAGAGGGACGGGTGGACTTCAACGCCTACGGGCGCTTCATCGACTGGCAGATCGAAAACGGGATCAACGCCCTGGTCGCCTGCGGCACGACGGGCGAGTCGTCCACTCTCTCCGACAAGGAACACCGCGCCGCGATCGCCTACGCCGTCCAGCGGGCGGCGGGCAGAGTGCCCGTCATCGCGGGGACCGGCTCGAACGAACTGGATTACGCCGTCGATCTGTCGAAATACGCGGCGTCGGTCGGTGCGGACGCGATCCTCGTCGTCACCCCCTACTATAACAAAGCGACCCAGAAAGGGCTGGTCGGGATGTATACGGCGATCGCCGACGCAGCGAAGGTGCCGACCATCCTCTACAACGTGCCGTCGCGCACCGGGGTCAATATCGAGCCCAAGACCTACGCCGAGCTTGCGGAGCATCCGAACATCGTCGCCTTCAAGGAGGCGAACGGCAATATCTCGAAGATCGTGGAGACCATGTCCTACGTCCGCGGAAAGCTCGATCTGTACTCGGGCAACGACGACCAGATCGTGCCGCTGATGTCGATGGGCGGGATCGGCGCGATCTCGGTGCTGTCGAACATCCTGCCGCGCGAGACCGTTGAGATCACCGACCGCTTCTTCGCGGGCGACGTCGCCGGCGCGGCGGAGCTCCAGTGCCGCTATCACGCTCTGATCGACGCGCTCTTCTGCGAGGTCAACCCGATCCCGGTCAAAGCCGCGGTCGCCGCGATGGGCTTCACGGAGAACACGCTCCGTCTGCCCCTGACCGAGCTGGAAGAGGGGCACAAGGAGACGCTTCTCGCCCTGATGAGAAAGGAAGGTCTTGACGTATGACCCGCCTGATCCTGTTCGGCGCCGCCGGGCGGATGGGCAAAGAGGTCGAAGCCGCGGCACAAAAAGCGGGAGACTTTGAGATCGTATCGCGCGTCGACGTATCGGGTGCGGACGGGTGTCTTCCCTCGCTTGACGGGGTTACGGGCGGCGCCGACGCGATCGTCGATTTCTCGCACCACGCGGCGACCAAAACGCTGACCGACTACGCCGTCGAAAAGAAGATCCCGCTGCTGATCGCGACGACGGGACAGACCGACGAAGAGCTCGGCTTGATCCGGGCGGCTGCAAAGACGATCCCCGTATTCTTCGCCGCCAACTACTCGCTCGGCATCGCTGCGCTGATCCATGCGGCGAAGGCGATCGTGAAGCTCTATCCCGACGCGGATATCGAGATCGTCGAAAAACACCACAACCGCAAGCTCGACGCCCCGAGCGGCACCGCCCTCTCGATCGCCCGCGCGATCTCTTCGGTGCGCGAGGGCGAGACGGCGTTTTGCTACGGCCGCGGAGGACAGATGAAGCGGCAGAAGAACGAGATCGGCATCCACGCCGTCCGGCTCGGGAACATCGTCGGAGAACACGAAGTCCTGATCGGCACGGATAACGAGACCATTACCCTGAAACACGAGGCGCACAGCCGCGCTCTCTTCGCCGACGGCGCGCTCGCCGCGGCAAGATTCCTTTCGACACGGAAACCGGGGCTGTACGCCATGACCGATCTGGTGGGTGACTGAAATGGCAGAGACGCTCCGTTTTACCAAAATGCACGGCGCCGGAAACGACTATATCTATTTCAACTGTCTGGAAAAAGAGCTGTCGGATCCCGCCGGGGTCTCGATCGCCCTCTCTCCCAGGCGTCATTCGGTCGGGGCGGACGGGATCGTCATGATCTGTAAATCGAGCGTCGCCGACGCGAAGATGCGGATGTTCAACGCCGACGGCAGCGAGGGCAAGATGTGCGGCAACGCCATCCGCTGCGTGGCGCGGTACCTCTCGGAAAGAGTCGGCGGTTTTGCCGACGAGCTGACGGTCGAGACCCTCTCCGGGATCAAGCGGCTGACAATCAACCGCACGCCGGACGGGTCGTTCGATTCGGTCTCGGTCGAGATGGGGCGCGCCGTCCTCGAGGGGCGGCATATCCCGGTCGACGCCGACGGGCTGATCCGCGACTATCCCCTACTTGTGGGGCGCAAAACGTGGGCTGTCACCGCCGTTTCGATGGGAAACCCCCACGCAGTGACCTTCGTTTCGGACACCCTGCGGCTGAACCTTGAAAAGATCGGACCGCAGTTTGAGAACCATCCCTTCTTCCCCGACCGGGTCAACACCGAGTTCGTGAAGACGATCTCCGACCGTGAGATCAAGATGCGGGTCTGGGAGCGCGGGAGCGGCGAGACCCTCGCCTGCGGGACCGGGGCGTGCGCCTCGGTGGCCGCCGCGTGTATCACCGGACGGTGCGCGTTCGATTCTCCCGTGACCGTACATTTGCGCGGCGGGGACCTCTCCGTGACCTGCCGTTCCGACCTGACGGTGGAAATGACAGGGGGGGCGGAATTTGTATTCGACGGGACCTGTACATATCATCTCTAATAGAGAAATGCGTTTTTATGAAACTTCGGCTGAACGAAAATTTCGGAAGGATCAAACCGTCCTATCTTTTTTCGGACGTGGCGAAGCGCGTGCGCGAGTACGCGGCGGCGCACCCCGATAAGAAGATCCTCCGGCTCGGGATCGGGGACGTGACCCTCCCCCTGACGCCGACGGTGATCCGCGCGCTCCACAAGGCGAGCGACGAGATGGCGGACGCCTCTACCTTCCGCGGGTACGCGCCGGAATACGGCTACGATTTCCTGCGCGAGGCGGTTGCGCGGCACTACGCTTCGTTCGGCGTTTCGGTCGGGGCGGACGACGTCTTTATCTCGGACGGGGCGAAAAGCGACCTCGGCAACTTCGTCGATCTGTTCGGCGACGTGCCGGTTTTGGTCCCCGATCCGGTCTATCCCGTCTACGTCGACTCCAACCTGATGGCGGGGCGGACGATCGAGTACGCGGAGGGCAACGCGGAAAACGGCTTTCTGCCCACGCCCGCGGGGCTGTCCGACGTTCCCCGTCTGATCTACCTCTGCTCGCCGAACAACCCGACCGGCGCGGTCTACTCGAAAGAGGGGCTTGCCGAATGGGTGGATTTCGCCCGCAGGACGGGCTCCGTGATCCTCTACGATTCCGCCTACGAAGCGTTCGTTTCGGACGGCTCTCCCCGCAGCATCTACGCGGTCGAGGGCGCCCGTGAATGCGCCGTGGAGTTCTGCTCGCTCTCGAAGACCGCGGGCTTTACCGGCACGCGCTGCGGCTGGACCATCGTTCCCGCGTCGCTCGGCAAGGTAAAAGCCATGTGGGAGAGACGGCAGGCGACCAAGTTCAACGGCGTTCCCTACGTCGTGCAGAGAGCCGCGGAAGCCGCGCTCTCGGACGAGGGGATGGCGGAGTGTATGGAAAACATCAAATACTACAAAGAGAACGCCGCGCTGATCGCGGAGCTGCAGACCAAAAAGGGCGTCTTCTTTACCGGCGGGACGTCCTCGCCCTATCTGTGGCTGAAATGCCCGGGCGGTATGGGATCGTGGGA
>JAGCYR010000157.1 GCA_017960705.1 Clostridia bacterium
AATCTACGACGCGATTATGATCCGCGGCGTCGCCGTTTTCGTCTTAAAACCCCTCGCTTGAACCCCATCAAAACACCCCCTCTGCTGTTCTTGCAGAGGGGGGTGTGTGTTTGTTTGGGGTGAAACGCCGTTACAAAACGATGCAGTAGAAGCGCACCGAGCTGCCGTCGAGCGAGTAGGACGGCTTCACACCGGCGAGGTACGGCCCCTTCGCCGGGCGTTTGATCACGATCCGCTTCGGCTTTGCGGCGATCGCCGCGTCGAGCAGCTCGCGTTCGTTGTCGCAGGGGCGCTCGAGCAGATGGAGCAGCTGGAACTTCTTTTTGACCAGCGCCGACTTTTTGCGTTCGGGGAACATGGGATCGAGCAAAACGACGTCGGGCGGCGGATCGAGTTCCGGGAGAAACCGGATACTGTCCCCCTCGATCACCGTCATCCGCTCCGCGATGGGCGCCGTTTCGGGATCGCGCTTCGCCCTCTCCCACGCGTCTTTGAGCAGCGCGGCGATCACGGGATCTTTCTCGTAGAGCAGAACGCGGCAGCCCGCGGCGGCGAGCAGAAACGAATCCTCCCCGAGCCCCGCGGTCGCGTCGGCCACCACCGGCAGGTCGATCCCTTTCAGCTTCACGGCGCGTACCAGATGCTCGCTTGCGAGATTCCCGCGCCGAACGCGGGGCAAAAGACGGGAAAAGTCGCCGCGGATCTCGTTTTTGCCGTCGGAGAGCGCGAGCCCCTCGGCGGTCTCGATCAGTTTCGCCGTTTGATCCATTTCCCGCTTTCCCCTTTCGTTTTTCTTCACTTTTATTATAGCACGGCGAACTCCGCTTTGCAACCCGCGTTTTCGCGCATACTTCCCCGTTCCGCGGGGCATACTGCAAAGAAAACGAAGGAGGAAAAACGAAATGATCGAAAACGATACCGTCCGCCTGCTCCGCGAGTGCGACGCGGGGATCCGAATGGGGGTGGACTCCATCAACGAGGTGATCGACAAGGTGAAAGGGGACGCTCTCCGCGACGCGCTGACCCGCTGCCGCGAAGAGCACGAATCGCTCGGAGACGAGGTCCGGGGTCTGCTCGACGAGTACCACGACGGGGGGAAAAAGCCGAATCCGGTGGCAAGATCCATGTCGTGGATCAAAACCAACGTCGAGATCGCGATGGACCACTCGGACGAGACCATCGCAAGCCTGATGACCGACGGCTGCAACATGGGGGTCAAGTCGCTCTCGCGCTACCTCAATCAGTACGCCGCCGCAAACGAACAATCAAAGTCGATCGCGAAGCGCCTGATCTCGCTCGAATCCGACGCCGCGGTCTCTCTCCGCTCCGAACTCTAACAAAAATTCCCGGCGCGTTTCGCGCCGGGAATTTTTGAAAAGGGATCAGTCGTTTCGTTCGGGATCGCCGTCCGACTCGATCTTTGCGGGGGCGTCGCCCTCGGGGATGTCGTCGGTCTCGTCCTCGTTTTCCTCGGTCGTATCGGTCGTATCTTCCTCCGGCTCCGCGGTCTTCACGGGGCTCTTCCGGAACAGGACGTAGAGGATGATCCCCACCCCGACGACGAGCAGCAAAATCGTACCGATGATCTGTAATACTTCAGGCATATGATTCTCCTTCCCGGGCGTGCCCGCCCGACGGTCTTTTAGTTTCCGTTCAAAAGTATAGCATACCGTTTTGAAAAAATCAAGCCGCCCCGCCGCGGGAACCCCGTTTTTTCGCATTTTTTGACCGATTCGCCCCGTTTCGGCGCCGGTTTTGCCGTCCCTTTAATATTTTTTTATAAAAACACTTGCAATTCTTATTTGTCTGTGTTATAATAGGCTTCGCCGATTTATGGGTTTTTGAAAAAATGATCAGATAGATACGTCCTATCGTTCGTGTTTTTATGGAGGTGAACATCATGGCTCAGTGTGAATATTGCGATAAGAAGATCACGTTCGGGAACGCCGTTTCCCACTCGAATCGCAAGACCGGCAGAACCTGGAAGGCGAATATCCGCAAGGTTCGGGCGATCGTCAACGGAACCCACAAGACCGTTTACGTTTGCTCCCGTTGCCTTCGTTCCGGCAAAGTCACCCGTGCGTGATTTCCCGTCGGTCGTATAAGGGGCTCCTTTTTTGGAGCCCCTTATTAGTTATCCGGGTTCTTCGCGAGTTTGCGGCTTGCGAGAGCGGATAAAAACAGCCCGACGGCGACCCCCGCCGCCCCGGCGAGCTTGAACCCGGCGTAGACCGAGAAGAACGCGAGCAGCGGATGGATCCCCAGCCCCCGTCCGATCAGCCGGGGCGCAAGGATCTGCCGCACGATAAAGATCAGAAGCGAAAGGAACAGAATACACGCCCCGAACGCCGCCCGGCCCGTAACCACCGCGACGATCCCCCACGGAACGAGGATCCCGCCCGCCCCGAGCACGGGCAAAAGGTCGAAGAGCGCGATACAGAGCGCCCGCAGCAGGGCGTAGGGGACGCCGAGCAGCGCCAGCCCGCAGAAGAGGATCAGAAAGGTCACGCAAAACAGAATCCCGTAGGCGTAAAAGACGGTTCCCGCCCCGCGAAAGAATCCCCGCCCGAGCGACCCGACCCGCTTTTGCCACGCGGGAGGCAGCAGCCGCTCCGAAAGCCGGGGCAGCCCGTCGGGGTCGGACGCGAACCACACCGCCGCGACGACCGACACGAACAGGGCGAAGAGAAACGACGGGACGGTCGACAAGATCGAGGCGAGCAAACGCGAAAAGGACGAAACGAGGGTTGAAAAGCCGTTTTTCACCATCCCCGTCAGATCCGCCCCCGAGAGCAGAGGACCGCCCGCTCCGCCGGGCACGCGCGAGAGAATAAACGACGAAACCGACTCGATCGCGGAGGCGATCCGCGACGGAAGACCGGGATCGGATAAGATCCCCGAGAGGATCTCGCCGCACTCGACGATCAGCCGCCGGACGAGAAGAAAGATCCCGAACCCGAGTGAAAAGAAGAGCAAAAGCGTGAGGCACACCGCCCACACCCGAAGCGGGATCCGCGTTTTTCCCGCGAGGAAGCGCGCGGGCGAGAGGGTCAGGCGGGCGACGAGGAACGCGAACAGAAACGGCAGCAAAGCCGACAGCACTCTGCCCCCGAAAAAGTGCAGAAACCATAATCCGAAAAGAACGGACAGCGCGGCCGCCGCCGGTTTTCCCCACCGTTTGATGATCCCGTCCGGCATCGCGCGTCTCCCTTCCCCCGTATTGTTTTCAGTATATCCCGCCGACCCCCGCCGTATGACGGGAGAACGGCGAAAGAAAAGAGGTATCAGTATGGTCACGATCACAATGGAAACCGGAAAGCAGATCAAGATCGAGCTTCTCCCCGAATACGCGCCGAAAACCGTCGCGAACTTCGAAAAACTCGTGAAAGAGGGCTTCTACGACGGGCTGACCTTCCACCGGATCATCCCCGGCTTTATGATCCAGGGCGGCGATCCGTCGGGCAACGGCACGGGCGGATCGAAAGAGAAGATCCCGGGCGAGTTCGCGCAGAACGGCTTCCCGAAGAACACGCTGAAGCACGAGCGCGGCGTGATCTCGATGGCGCGCGCCTACGACCCGAACTCCGCGTCGTCCCAGTTCTTCATCATGCACGCCGACGCCCCGCACCTTGACGGCGCCTACGCCGCGTTCGGACGGGTGGTCGAGGGGATGGAGACGGTGGACGAGATCGCCGCGACCCCGACCGGATTCCGCGACGAGCCCCGCGTCCGCGTGGGGATCAAGTCGATCACCCTCGACTGATATGTCCGACCGAAACCGCGTAAGCGCCGACCTTGCAAAGCTGCCCGACCTTATCGTTTCGTGGTACCGCGAGAACCGCCGCACTCTTCCCTGGAGAGAGGAGGTCAGCCCCTACCGGACGCTGCTCTCCGAGATCATGCTCCAGCAGACGCGGGTCGAGGCGGTCAAGCCCTACTTCGAGCGGTTCCTCGCGGCGTTTCCCGACGTCGCAACGCTCGCCGACGCCGACGACGAACTGCTCAACAAGCGCTGGGAGGGGCTCGGGTATTACAGCCGGGCGCGCAACCTCAAAAAGTGCGCCCGCGAGATCGTCGACCGCTTCGGCGGCGTGATCCCGTCGACTTTGCCCGAACTGCTCTCGCTCCCCGGGATCGGTCCCTACACCGCCGGTGCGATCGCAGCCTTCGCTTACGGAAGACCGGTCGCCGCCGTCGACGGGAACGTCCTCAGGGTGACGGCGCGGATCACGGCGGAGACGGGCGACGTGCTCTCCCCCGCCGTCAAAGCCAAGCTGACCGACCTCGTTTCGTCCCTCGTTCCTGCCGACGCGGCAAGCGACTTCGGGCAGGGGCTGATCGAGCTGGGGGCGCTGGTGTGTCTTCCGAACCGTCCGCCGAAGTGCGACGTCTGCCCCGTCCGCGATCTCTGCCAAGGGCACGCAAAGGGCATCGCCGATCAGCTCCCGGTCAGGATCAAAAAGACCGAGCGCAAGCTCGATCGGCGCACCGTTTTGGTGATCCGCTCGGGGACGCGCACCCTGCTGCACAAGCGACCCGCCCGCGGACTGCTCGCGGGACTGTGGGAGTTTCCGAACTATTCCGGGGGGTTTACCGAAAAAGAGGCGCTCGACGCGGTGAAAGCCCTCGGGTTCGAGCCGCTTCGCGTCAGACCGCTCGATCCGGCGAAGCACCTGTTCACCCATATCGAGTGGCGGATGACGGGCTGCCTCGTACTTGTCGCGGAACCCGACTTTCCGCTTCCCGAAGGGTACGTAATGCCCGAGACCGACGATCTGCTCTCGCGCTACGCGATCCCCTCCGCGTTTGCCGCCTACGTCCGCTATCTCTCGGCTCCGCTTCCCTGAATCAATAAAAAGGAGATACGAAAATGAAAAGACCTCTCTTTATGCGTTTCCCCGGCGGGCTCGACCGCGCCCTGACCTTCTCTTACGACGACGGCGTGTCGCCCGACAAACGGCTGGTCGCGATCTTCAAAAAGTACGGGCTGAAGGCGACCTTCAATATCAACTCCGACCTCTTCTCGCCCGACGATCCGGATCTCCCCCGCAACGGCACGCGCCTCTCTGCGAAAGAGGCGGTCGAGACCTACGAGGGAATGGAAGTCGCCGTTCACGGCGCGATCCACCCCTTCTGGGATCAGATGCCCCAAGAGGCGGCGACCTACGATATCATCCGCGACCGCGACAATCTCGAAAAGCTCTTCCACCGCATCATCCGCGGCTCGGCGGCTCCCTACGGGGTGATGGGCGACAAATGCAAGAACGCCCTGAAGGCGGCGGGCATCGTCTACTGCCGCTCGACCGTTTCGACCGAGAAGTTCTCGATGCCGAAGGATTGGCTCGAGCTCCCCGCGACCTGCCACCACGGCAACCCTCGCCTGATGGAACTGGCGGACAAGTTCTTCGTCTTCGACAAGCCCCGCGCCCCGCAGCTCTTCTACGTCTGGGGACACAGCTATGAGTTCGACGACGAGAACAACTGGGACGTGATCGAGAAATTTGCCGAAAAGATGTCGGGTCACGGGGACAAGATCTGGTACGCGACCAACGGCGAGATCTACGACTACGTCGAGGCGTACAACCGTCTCGTCTGGAGCGTCGACCTCGGCCGCGTCTACAACCCGACCTTCACCGAGCTCTGGTTCTTCTACGGCAAACAGACCTATCGCATCATGCCCGGCGAGACCATCGTTTTCTGATTCAAACACAAATACAGCGCTCCCCCGTTTCAGGGGGAGCGCTGTTGTTATTTTGGATTCAGCGGAAGAGAACGATCCCCGCGACGCCCGATAACAGGATCAGGAAGATGGGCGAGACGCTCTTGCCCCTCAGACGGCGGTAGAGCCACGCGACGAGGATCAGAAAGCCGAAGAGCAGAACCGATGGGAGCGAGAACGCGACCGCGTCCCCGATCTTGCCGATCCCGAAAAACAACGACAGGAACATCACGACGGCGGCGGAGAGGATCAGGGCGACGACCGCGGGGCGCACGCCGGAAAGGATCGCGCGGGTACCCTTGTAGGTCAGCAGTTTGCCGAGCGCCGCGACCAGCAGCACCGTGACGAGAAACGCCGGCAGGATCACGCCGAGCGTCGCGAGCAGCGCACCGAGGATCCCCGCCTGCGACGAACCGACGAAGGTCGCCATATTGACGGCGACGGGTCCCGGCGTCGATTCGGAGACCGCGATGAAGTCGAGCAGCTCCGCGTCGGAGAGCCATCCGTTGGCAAGGCATTCGTCCCGCATCAAGGGGATCATGGCGTACCCGCCGCCGAAGGCGACCGCGCCGATCTTGAGGAAGGAGAGAAACAGACGAAGGTAGATCACGGCGTCCCCTCCTCTCCGGCGTCGACCGGCTCTTCGGTCTTACCCTCTTCCCCGCCGTCCCCGTCGTCGCGGTGCAGAAGGGCGAAGAGATAAGCGCCGAGCCCGAGCGCCGCGCCGATCAGAACGAACCAGACCGACGAGAATCGGATCGCAAAGAGCGAGAGAGCGACCGCCGCCAGCGCGACGGCAATAAATACGGTCACGGTAAAGGGCGTTTTCGACAGTTTCTTGAACAGGCGCAGGGCGGCGGAAAAGATCAGGAACACGACCGCGACCTGGATCCCCTTGAACGCCGAAGCCACCCACGAGATCGAAAGGAACCGATAGAAGAAAAGCGAGATCAGATAGATGATAACGAACGACGGAGTCACGACCCCGACGGTCCCGAAGATCGCGCCGGGGATCCCCTTGACGCGGTATCCGATATAGGTCGCCCCGTTGATCGCGATGGGTCCCGGGGTCGATTCCGCGATCGCGACCATATCGAGAAACTCCTCCGTCCCGAGCCATTTCCGTTTGGAAACGAACTCGTTTTCGAGCAGGGAGATCATAGCGTATCCCCCGCCGAACGTGAAGAGCCCGATCTTCATCATTGTCAGCATCAACAGGAACAGTTTCTTCATCCGTCACACTTTCCTTCGGATAACGTTTTGGGTCAAAATACGGGGAAACCCCGTAAGCGGAGGTCGGAGAGCGGCACCCTTCCGGGTCAGTCCTCCGAGCCGAAGCCGTAGCGCCAGAGGGTCGCGCGGATCTTGTCGTCCTCCATCCCGCGGGCGCGGCAGCGTTTGATAAGCGTCTTTTTCACCTCGGAAAAGTCGATCTCCCCGTCGTCGGCAGCGCCGCGCACCGCGGCGTCGGCGTCCGCGCGGGAATACCCCTTGGCGATCAACGCCGAGACGATCTTCTTCTCGCCCCACAGGTTGCGCCTTGCGTAACCTACGGCAAGCCGGCGCGCCTGTTCCGACTCGCGGATATAGCCGAGTTCGGTCATCCGTTTGACGGCGTCCGTCGCGATCTCGCGGGAGATCCCTTTCCGCACCAGTTTGTCGCGGAGGGTACGCGCGTTGTTGTCGCCGTATTCGAGGATGCGGAGCGCGTGGCGACAGGCGAGCCGGTATTCCGACGCGTAAGTCAGCTCCGACACCGCCGCGTCCGAGAGCGTATCCCCGACGCCGGGCGCGCCGAGCCGTTCGTAAAGCGACAGAGGGACGGAAAGTGTGACCTCTCCGCCCCCGTCAAGGGCGACCGTAAGAGACGTCGCGTCCTTCCCCGCGCGCTTTACGGCGGTGACGACGCCCGAGTCCGGCTCCCTCATCTTCAGTTGTTCTCGTCCGCCACTTCAAAGTCGCGGAGATCGAACTCCTCCTCGCCCGCGTCGAACTCCTCCTCGGGATCCGACTTCGCGGCGGCGGCGCGGACGGCGTCCTGCACCCGCTTCAGAACCTCGGGCTCGCTCTCAAGGTAGATCCGGGCGTTGTCCTTGCCCTGTCCGATCCGCTGACCTTCAAAAGAGAACCACGAACCGCTCTTCTCGATGATGCCGTACCCGACCGCGAGATCCAGCGCCTCGCTGCCCTTCGAGATCCCCTTGCCATAGAGGATGTCGAACTCCGCGATCTTGAACGGCGGCGCGACCTTGTTCTTCACGACCTTGCACTTCACGCGGTTGCCGTAGACGTCGGCGCCGTTTTTCAGCGACTCGGTCTTGCGGATGTCGATACGCACCGAAGCGTAGTATTTCAGCGCCTTACCGCCGGTCGTGACCTCGGGGTTGCCGTACATCACGCCGACCTTCTCGCGCAGCTGGTTGATGAAAATGACGATGCAGTTGGACTTGGCGATCGCGCCCGACAGCTTCCGCATCGCCTGACTCATCAGACGCGCCTGCACGCCGACGTGGGAGGCGCCCATCTCGCCGTCGATCTCCTGTTTCGGCACCAGCGCCGCGACCGAGTCGATGACGATGATGTCGATCGCGCCGGAATTGACCAGCGCCTCCGCGATCTCGAGCGCCTGCTCTCCGCAGTCGGGCTGGGAGATCAGGAGGTTGTTGGTATCGACGCCGAGGTGTTTGGCGTACACGGGATCCAGCGCGTGCTCCGCGTCGATGAACGCGGCTTCTCCGCCCGCCTTCTGCACCTCCGCCACGACGTGGAGCGCAACGGTGGTCTTACCCGAACTCTCGGGACCGTAGATCTCGGTGATCCGTCCCTTCGGGATGCCGCCGACGCCGAGCGCAAGGTCGAGCGACAGGCTCCCGGTCGAGACCGCCTCGACGTTCAGGTTGCTGACCTCGCCCAGCCGCATGATCGAGCCCTTCCCGCAATCGCGTTCGATCCGGGAAATAACGGTCTCGAGCGCCGCCTTTCTGTCGCCCGCCGCGGCCGGCTCGTTTTTCACGTTCGTTTTTTTCGCTGCCATTGTGTTCGTCTCCTTCGTCTTTTTGTTTTTACGCCTACAGTATAGCGCAGGTAAGGTGCAATAAAACGGATATTAAAGATCGATCTTCACGGCGCCCCGCGGACGGATCGAGAGCCGCATCACGCTGCCCGTGCCGAAGACCGAATCGAGGACCTCGGTATAGCCCTCGGAGAGTTCTCTTTTCACAAACGCCTGGATGGTCCCGGCGAACCCGCCGCCGTGTACGCGGAAAGCGCAGCCCTTGCCCGAAAGCAACCCGTCGGTCACGGCGAGCGCGAGCGAAAGCCCCTGCTCCGCGACGTTCAGATTGGTATAGACGTTCTGCAGATACATGAAGCTCGATCTGCCCGAGGCGTTCACCCCGTCGAGGAACGCCGAAAGGTCGCCCTTTTTCAGCGCCGCCGCCTGTGCGGTCACGCGCTGATTCTCGCGGACGAAGTGCAGCGAACGGAGCAGCGCGCGGTCCCCGACGGTGCGCCGGAGGAGGGGGGCGTTCTCGATCAGTTCGCTCTCGGTGATCCCGCGCAGGGTCTCTTGCCCGAAGTAGGCGGCGACCGCTTTCATTTCGGCGGGGATCGAGGCGTAGTCGGCGTTCAGGTCGGCGTGGTTGCCGCCGGTGTTGACGATCATCAGGTCGTAGCCCGCGTCGGAGAGCGAAAACGGGATGGGCTCGATCACGGGAGACTTCGGATCCTTAAAATCAATGAACACGAAGCCGCCGACGGCGCACGCCGTCTGATCCATCAGCCCGCTCGGTTTCCCGAACCAGACGTTCTCGGAATACTGCGCGATCTTTGCGATCTCGGCGTTGTCGCACTTGCCCTCTCCGTAGAGGTGGTTTAAGATATTCCCCACCATCACTTCAAACGCCGCGGAGGACGAGATCCCCGACCCCTTCAGCACCTCGGTCGTGGTGTAGGCGACGAAACCCCCGACGGGCAGTCCCTTTTTGCGGAACCCGTCGACCATCCCGGCGATCAGCGCCCCGCTCGTGAAGTCGGGCTGCGACGCGGGATCGGACGTCTCGGAGAGCTTGATCCGATCCTCGGGATACCCCTCGCTGATCAGCCGAATCTCCCCGTCGTCGGTTTTCGCGGCGACGGCGATGATATCGCGGTCGATCGCCCCGGCAAGCACGCAGCCGTGGTTGTGGTCGGTGTGGTTGCCCGAGATCTCGCTCCGTCCGGGGACCGAGAAGAGCGCGATGTCCTCCCTCTCCCCGAAGAGTTCGGTGAAGCGTTTGATCGCCCCGATATACCGGGCGGTCTCGGCGGGGATATCGCGGTACAGGTCTTTGTGCCGCGCGAGGGCGCCTCCCTCAAGTTTTTGGATCAGTTCTTTTGCGTTCATTGATTCTATTGTCCTCCGACAAATCAGTTTTGCAGATTGAGATACGCCGAGACCGCGTTTTCCGCGCGTTCGGCAAGATCGGGCGAACCCCCGTCGAGCCAGACGATCCCCTCTTGCGCGCGGAACCAGGTCAGCTGGCGTTTGGCGTAGCGCCGGGTAGCGAGTTTGATATCCTCCGCCGCCTCTTCGGGGGTCAGGTCTCCCGTGAAGCAGGGCAGGAATTGTCTATACCCGATCGCCTGTCCCGCCGTCGTCCCGGGGGCAAGATACCCCTTTTCCCAAAGGGTTTTCGCCTCGTCGTACAGCCCCGCCGCCGTCATTTCGTCGACCCGGCGGTCGATACGGCGGTAGAGGGCGCCCCGTTCGGGGAAATCCAGCCCGAGCGTCAGGCAGTCAAAGCGGGGCGGGCAGTTCCGGCTCTCCTCGTCGAAGACGCTTTTGGGCTTCCCGGTCAGGCGGTAGATCTCGAGCGCCCGCACCACGCGGCGCAGGTTGTTTTTGTGCGTGGCGGCGGCGGATATCGGATCGACCGCGGCGAGTTCCTCGTAGAGTTTTGCGCGTCCCGCTTCGGTTTTTCCCCGTTCGGAGAGTTCCGCACGGAGCGCGGGATCGGACGGGGGCGCGTCGCCGTGTCTTCCGGTCAGGGCGGCGGTCAGGTACAGCCCCGTTCCGCCGCAGAAAACCGGCAGTTTCCCGCGGGAGAATATTTCCGTCGCGACCCTTGCCGCCTCGTCTCCGTAATCGGCGGCGGAGTACGGCTCGTCGGGGTCGAGGATATCGATCATGTGGTGCGGGACCCGGCGCCTTTCTTCCGGGGTGGGTTTGGCGGTTCCGATATCCATCCCGCGATAGATCTGCATCGAGTCGCAGGAAACGATCTCCCCCCCGAACCTTTCGGCAAGCAAAAGCGCCAAGGCGCTCTTGCCCGACGCGGTCGGTCCGACCACCGCGATCGCGGTCATTTTCACGGGATCAGCCCCTCCGTCCACGCGAGCAGATCGCGGTAGAATTCGTCGCGTCCGACCTCGTTGTGCAGTTCGTGACGGAAACCGGGATAGAGACGGAAGGTCAGCTTTTCGCAGCCCGCGTCCTCCAGCATCCGGTTGACTTTCTTCACGCCCTTGCCCCAGCCGCCGACGGGATCCATATCCCCCGACGCGAGCAGGATGGGCAGATCTTTCGGGAGCTTCTTCGCCCAGCTCTTCCGGCTGATCTCGCCGATCATGGCGAAGAGCTCGCGGAATCCCCCGGCGGAGAACCGGAAATTGCTGGCGGGATCGTCCGCGAATTTGTCGAGTTCCTTCTGGTCGCTGGTGATCCACGCCTTTTCGGGCACGCCCTTCTCGTAACGGGAATTATACGAACCGAAGGCGAGTTTCGAGAGTACCTTTGCCGGGTGATCGGGTCCGAGCAGCCCGACCGAGAGCGCGGCGATCGTTTTGGCGACCGGAAGCGCGGGATTCGGTCCCCCGGTCCCGAGGATCACCAGCCCGTCGAGCTCGTCGCCCCAGCGCGACGCGTAGATGCGCGCGAGGAAGGAACCCATGCTGTGTCCGATCAGAATGAAGGGCAGTTCGGGATTCTCGCTCTTGGCGATCCCGGTCACGGTGTGCAGGTCCTGCAAAACGAACTCCCGCGACCCCTTCTTGCCGAAAATACCGTACTCCTCCGGCTTGGCGGTTTTGCCGTGCCCGAGGTGGTCGTTTGCGTAGACCGCGATCCCGGCGGCGTTCATGCGCGAGATCAGGTCGGTATAGTGCCCGACGTGTTCGATCATCCCGTGCGAGATCTGGACGACCGCGCGGGGGTTGGTAACGGGAAAACGGTAGCCCGCGACGGTATGCAGTCCGTCGGAGGAGGGGAACGAAAACAGATTGGCTTCGGTGATCTCGGTCATTTTCTCGTTTCCTTTCTTTGTATCGGATTCACCCCTTTTCGGGGGAGGGGCTCAGATCGCGGGACCCGACTTGATAAATTCCTCGGTCTCTTCCCTCGTCGGGATGGAGCGCGACGCCCCGCACTTGGTCACGGTCAGAGCGCCGACGGCGCAGGCGAAGCGGATCGACGATTCGATATTCCCGGTCTCGCAGTAGCGGACCGCGAGCGCGGAGGTAAAGGCGTCGCCCGCCGCAGTGGTGTCGATCGCGGCGACGCGGTAGGCGGGGATCATATTGCAGAGCCGACCGTCGAAATAGAAGGCGCCGCGGCTCCCGAGCTTCAGAACGTAGAACTTCGCCTTGATCATCCGGGAGAGGGTCAGGCAGGCGCGCATACAGGACTCGACGCTGGTCGGCGCGATCCCGGTGAAGATCTCGGTCTCGGTCTCGTTCGGCGAGAAGATCTCGACCGGCGGGAACTCGGAGAGCGGGATCGCACGGCTCGCGGGCGCGGCGTCGAGCACCACGGGGATATCGCGCACCGCCGCCATCTTCGCGCATTCGAGGGTCACTTCGAACGGGGTCTCGAACTGCAGACAGACGGCGTCGGGCTTTGAGGCGATCGCCTCCTGCGCGTCGGAGGGGATCAGGGTCTGGTTCGCGCCGGGATAGACCACGATGCGGTTGTTCCCGTTCGCCTCGACGAAGATCGCCGCCATCCCGGTATTGGTGGTCTTATCGACCTTGACGTGCGAAATATCGACCCCCGCCTCGACGTAGGTATCGTAGAGGCACTTGCCGTTGGCGTCGGCGCCGAGCCGCGCGCAGAGCTGGGAGATCGCCCCCATCTTCGCCGCCGCGACGGCGCAGTTCGCCCCTTTCCCGCCGGGGATGTAGGACAGCCCGCCCTCGCGGTCGACGAAGGTCTCGCCCGCCGCGGGGATCCGTTTCATCCGCAGCACCATATCCATATTGGCGCTCCCGATCGTCAGGATGCGAACGGACTTCTTTTCTTCTGCCATCTGGGTCACCTCTTTCTATTCGGGATCAGTCGTCCCGTCTCGGTCCGAATCCGAACAGCCGCTCTTCCTCGTCCTGTTCGCGGGCGAGCCGCGCCGCTTCGAGCGACTCGAGCCGCCGCCTTTCGGCTTCGTCGGGATCCTCGTCGGCTTCTTCGGCGTCTTCGGTTTCTTCGTCTTCTTCATCCGCGAACGATTCGTCCTCGGACTCTTCTTCGGATTCTTCTTCCGCTTCCGCGGGTTCGGTATTCTCCGCGGAACGGAACGCGAAGTCGGGTCCGCCCTGCTCCGCGATCAGCTCGGAGATCATTTCGCCGTGCCCCTCGTTCCCGCCCGACAGATCGAACGGTGCGAACAGGTCGTCCGCGCCCTCCGCGGGTGACGGTGCAAGTTCTTCCTCGGGCTCTTCTTCGGATTCTTCTTCGGGCTCGTCCTCGGGTTCTTCCTCGTCCTCGATCACTTCGTCGGATCCCTCTTCGGCTTCGTCCTCGGCTTCGTCCTCGGTTTCCTCTTCTGTCTCCTCTTCGGTTTCTTCGTTGTTTTCGTCAAGCGTGGAGAGATCGAACGGTGCGAACAGATCGCCCTCTTCAGCAGGAGCTTCCGCTTCTTCTTCGGATTCCTCCGGCTCGGCTTCGGGCTCTTCCTCTTCGGGTTCTTCCTCGGGTTCTTCCTCGGGCTCGTCCTCGGATTCTTCTTCGGGCTCCTCGTCGGTCTCGTCCCCTTCGGGCGCGGACAGGTCGAACGGAGCGAACAGGTCAACCTCTTGTGCAGGCGCTTCCGCTTCTTCTTCGGATTCCTCTTCGGGCTCTTCTTCCTCGGTTTCGTCCCCGATCACTTCGTCAGGTTCTTCCTCGTCGGATCCTTCCTCTTCAAGCTCGTCTTCCGGTTCTTCTTCGACGGTTTCCTCCTCGGATGCCTCGTCGGTTTCGGTCACGCCGAGAGAGAGTTCCTCCCCGTCAAACAGCGCGCCGTCCCCGTCTTGCTCCTCGGTCTCGTCGGGGAAATCCGGCTGCTCGCGATCCTCGTCGAAGAGGGCTTCCTCGTCCCCCTCGGCGATCCGTCTCGCGGTCTCCTCGGCAAGGCGGGCTTCCTCCGCGATCCGCGCCTCTTCGGCAAGACGCGCCTCTTCCGCCGCGCGGTGTTCCTCCTCGGTCTCGGGATAGTCGATCCCGGGGAGCAGGGTGGTCGGGGCGGGTTCCTGCGTCGGCGCGGGGTTCGCTGCGGCGGCTCTGATCGCCTCTTCTCTTGCGCGGCGGCGCTCCTCTTCGGCTTCTTTCCTCGCCCGCTCGGCTTCGATCTGCGCCAAAGCCTGATCGGCGCGGAGCTTCTCGATCTTGATATGGTGATACTTCCTGTCGACCTCGCGCGCGATGGTCGATTCGCGGCTCCGGCAGGTGAAGATCAGGCTCTGCACCCCGTCCTCCGCCAGTTCGCGCAGCGCCCGCATAGTGCAGGTCGCGCGGAAGTTGTCCTGATGCGCGAAGCTCTCGTCGAAGCAGAGCGGCGGCTTCTCGTCCTTATAGAGCAGGTCGATATACGCCAGCCGTAGCGCGATATAGGCGAGGTCGCGCGTACCGCCCGACAGATACTCGGCGGAATAGCGGTCGCCCTCCTCGCGGGCAAAGTCGAGGAACAGATCCTGGTTGACCCCGAGCTGACCGTACTTGCCGTCGGTCATCGCGCTCATCAATCTCCCCGCGTAGGCGGAGAGGCGCGGCGTGATCTCGCGGCGCAGATTCCCCTCGGCGCCCGAAACGGCGGAATACGCCAGATCCAGCGCGTGTTTCAGCTCGCTCGCGGCGCGGATGCGGTCGCGGAGGATCTCGATCTTCTCGCGGATCTCGACGGGATTCGACGCCCCCTGACGGAGCCCCGCGATCTCGTCCTCCAGATCGAGCCGGTGCTTTTCGAGTTCCTGTTTTCTCTCGTTGCGGACCTTGATCCCGTCGAGCAGGTCTTCAAACGACATATCGCAGAGCATATTCTGGAGTTCGGGGGACAGCGAATGCCGGAGGTGCTCCTCGTTCTCGCCCGCCAGCTTCCCGCGCAGGGCGTTCAGTTCGGCTTCCAGCGTCTTTTCGCGCTCGGCGAACTCGGCTTGTCCCGCGAGGATGGCGTCGATCTCCTCGACCATCTTGTCGATCGCGGCGCCGACTCCGCCCTCGGGCAGCGAACGCCCCCAGCGGGCGACCGTCGCGGAGAGCGAAGAATAGGTCGCGAGGTAGGTCTTCTTGGTGCGGTCGACCACGTCCTCGGCGTGTCTCAGCGCCTGTTCGCGGTCGGTGATCGCCCGGCGCCGTTCGCCGTTCCCGGCAAGGAAAGCTGCGAACGCGGCAGCCGTCTTGAATCCGTACTCGGACGCGAGCGCGCGGGCGCGCTTGAATCGTCCGCGGTAGATCAGAGCCATGACCCCGCCGCCGACCAGCGCCACGCCCGCAAGCACGAGATAAAGCGCCGTCGCGGGTTTCCACGCAAGGATGGCGCCGAGGATGGGGAGAAAGACCGCGAGCCCGAAGCAGAGGATCGTGAGCAAGAGGGCGTTGGTCCCGCTCTTACGCGCCTCGCGGACCTCGCGGGAGACGACCTCGTCGCCGCCGTGACGGTCGATCCGGTGGAGCAGTTTCTCCTCTTCGCGTTCGTCCTCGATCTTCTCTTTCAGTTGTCTCCACTCCTCGCCCGCAGCGCGGTAGGTGCGGTAGGCGTCCGCCGTCACGCGGCGGTTGATGGAGAGTTCGGTGCGATAGGAAGAGTCGGGCAGGAAATCGTTGCCCGTATGTTTCATCCGGAACTCCGCTTCCTCCGCGTGGAGCAGGCGTTCCTCCTGTTCGAGCGTATGCAGTTTATCGAAACTGTTCAGCAGGGCGATGGCGCGGAAGCTGCCCTTCAGTTTTTCGAGCTTCGCGATCTCCTGTTCGACCTTTTCTCGCGCCTTCTGGTTCTCGACCAGTTCGCTTTCGCGTTCGAGCAGGGTTTCGGTGATCTCGATCGACCGCTGTTCCTCCGCGATCAGTTCCTCGGCGCGGGCGAGCAGGGTGCGCGACCCGACCCCGTGTTCCTCGGTCTCCGAGACGCGGCGGGCGTTGATCGCGGCGGCGGCTTTATCGACCGAGAGCTGTTCGTTTCCCGAGAAGAGCAGGTTCGAGATGGTCTCGCGCATCTTCTCTTCCCCGACGTGGGTATCGTCCATCTGGCTGATGTAGGCGGAAGAGGAGAAAACGTCGGACGGGACCCCGAGAAAGTACTCCCCGGCGTCCTTTTCGGTGACGAGGCTCCCCTCGTCGATATTGACCACCCGCGTCCTGTCGCGGAAGACCTCGCGCCCGTTCTCCTGCACGATCGCGGAATAGCGGTCGATACGGTAGTGCTTTCCCTTGACGAGAACGGTCATCTCGCCCTCGGCGGTCCCGGTCTCCCAGCTCGTCCGCTTGCGGCGTTCCTCGAGCCCCGCGGGGTCGGGCGTGAAGCCGTAGAGCATAAACCGGACGAAGGCGGCAAGCGTGCTCTTACCGGACTCGTTCGAGCCCTCGATCACGTTGAGCTTGTCGCCGAATTTGACCTCGAAATAGTCAAGCAAACCGAAGTGTTTGACCTTAACTTCCAGTATCAGCACGGTTTGACCTCTCTTCCTTCCAGCCCGGATAATCCTTTGACGGCGCGTTCGACCGCCGTTTTCTGTTCCTCGGTCAGCGGCTCCTCGGCGCGGTAATCAAACGAGCGGCAGAACGCCGACACGTCGCTTTCAAGCGTCGCGAACCATCTTTGTTCGACTTCCCCGATTTCGCGGTTGAACTCCGCCCGCACCTTTTTGCCCAGCCGATCCCGCGCGACTGAAAGCAGACGGCGGTAGTGCGGCAGGCAGAAATGCGGCTGCGAACGGAACTTTTCGCGGAAAGACGCGTCCTCTTCGTAGAGCAGCACGACCGTTTCGACCATCCGCGACAAACTGAACTCGATCCGCGAGCAGACGTAGCAGTCCTTTTCCAGCTCCGCGAGCCGCGCGACGGTCTTCTCTCTCCCTCCGAGAGCCGCCAACCCGTGGGGGAAAACCGCGGGAGCGAGCTCCGCGAGGTGGCTTTCGAGCATCAAAGCCAGCCCCAGCCGATTCTTGCGTTTCAGCATCGCGGTAAAGTGCGTCGGGCAGAAACCCTCGCGGTTGGTGCGCACGCGGACGTCGGGCTCCATCATCGACGCCCCGAGGATCAGGGACAGCTCGTCCTCCTCGAGTTTGCGGTAGAGCGTGCAGAGAGGGCAGCCGCACTCGGGATGATCCCGCGAGTCGTCGAACGCCTCGTTGACCGGGATGGTGTAGATCCGGTCCATCGCTGCCCTCCTTGTTTTCTCACGCGCACGCCTTTGCCGGTACGCGCCCGCGAGCGTATAGTCCGCGCATTCTATTTCATAATACAATTATACAATATAAAAAAAAGAATTGCAAGGGGAAAATGACTCCCCTTGCAGACTTTTTTCGGTCGTTTCACCCGATCAGCAATCTGACCACCCCGTCGAGCGAGTTTGCCGCGTCGGGCTCGGCTTTCGCCGTATCCGGCAAACCGTTCGTCTCCGCGACGAGATCGGGCGAAACGCCGTAGCGGTGAGCGACGTCCCAGAGGGTCTCTCCCCCTTCGGGGTAGACCGCGACGATCTCCCCCGGCGCCCGTTCCGGGTACGCGCCCTCGCCCCCGTCGACCTGCGACGCCACCGTCACCTCGTCCTCACCCGACAGACGGACGGTGAACGCGGTTTCGACCGAAGCGAGCAGTCGGAGCGCGTCGAGGCGCACCGTGACCGAGAACGGGATCGCCGACGCGTCGACCTTTTGGGCGGCGCGGCATTCGGCGGGGATCGGGATCGTCACGGAATACGGGAAACGGAAGTTCGCCGCCGTGTAAACCGTCTCCCCCTCCCCCGAGGGAGAGCCGACCGCAGCGAAGACCCGGCATTCGCCCGCAACCGTCGCCCCGTCCTCGCCGACCGTCGCCGACTCGACCGATACGGCGGCGGACTCCCCGAGTACCGTCATCGCATCCTCGCAGTTGCACTCGCTTCGCTCGACGCTGCCCTCGAGCGTATAGACGCCTCCGCCGCAGAAGCAGACGTCGGTCACCCCGATCCGCTCGGTTTGGACGGTCGTCGGCTCTTTCAAGGAGAACAGATCGACCAGCGCCTCCTCCTCGACGGGATAAGCGACCTCGGCAATACGATCGAGCGTCAGGTCGACCGAGATCTCGCTCGCAGTCTCCCCGTCGGAGGGCGAAACGTCGCACGAGGTCACGCACGCCCACGCCGACGCGCTCCCGCCGACAAGGGGATCTCCCTCCCGCGGGATGACCTCGGAGAACGGGATCTTCCGCCTCACCTCCAACGGCACGCCGTCGCCGCGGTCGAGTTTCAGAACCAGCAGAACGTCGCCCCGCGCCTCCACCCCCGAAGAGGTGAGATCGGCTTCTCGCACGCACGCCGCCGCCTCGGAGGAAAGCACCTTCGCCTCCCCGTCCAAACGGATCACGTCCCCGAGCCGCACGTCGCGGAGCGAAAGGGTCTCGGCGCGGTGAAGCGCGACCGGGTGGATCAGGGAGATCACGTCGGGGTCGGCGGTCAGCGTCGGCAGGGCGGGCGAACTCTCTCTCGGTTCGTAGCAGCGCGCGGACGCCGACAGCGGGGTGCGGATCGAGATCCGGCGCGGACCGACCAGCCGGCAGATCGGCGCGTCGCAGACGACGGGCAACAGCGTCGGATCGCACCCGTCGGGCGAGGGGAACGAGAACAGGTAGTCGCCCGAGAGCGGCAGAACCGACACGCCCCCGTCGGCGTTCCCGCAGTAGACGACGTGCTTGACCGTCCCGGCGAACTCCGCCTTCCCCCCGGAGAGGTACTTCCCCGTCGGGTGCGCTGTCGCCGACGCCCCATAGATCCGACGGATCTCGGGGAGGTAGTCGGGGAGCGTCGCGTCGATCACGCACTCCCCGCGCACGACCCCGGGCGCCGTATCCTTTACCCCGTGAAAACCCTTGTAGATTCCCTTTTCCATATCGCATCTCCTTCGGTGATTTGGTATATTCTATGCACCGCCCCCCTGTTTTAGAACGACGTTTCGCGGCGCGCCCGCGCTCCGCGAAGTGATGTGTTTCGCCGTCGGCGAAACGTGATGTTTTGCCTACGGCAAAGTGATGGTTGCCTGCGGCAAGTGCTGTTTTTTCGAAAGCGAAAAAGTGAAGGAACGAGAGCGCGGGAGATACGCAAAACTTGACAGAAACGGGGCGGCGCGGTATAATGAAAATGCAAAACCGCTTCGAGATAATCACGGATCGGAGTCTGCTATGAACGTCAAAATGAAAAAAAGAGACCGGATCGTCCTCTGTATCTGGATCGTTATTTGCATCGTGCTGTACGCGCTGTTGGTCCGATCCTGCGCACGGACTTACGCACGGAGGTATACGCCGTCCGCCGCAAGACGGGAAGAGATCAGGGAAACCTTTGAAGCCCTGCCCCATACCGACAGTTACGCGCTCGTGCGCTACGACCGCTGGATCATCCGAGGCGAGACGTACGAACTCGACAATCCCCTTTATCTGGATGAGACAGGTTTTTTCTCCGCCTCCTACGTTCTCTCGCCGGTGCCGACGATCTCGTTCTACCACACGGAGTTCGAGGATCTGGAGCGCGAACTTCTCGGATCGGCGCCGCTTCCGTCGCCTTATTCGCCGTCATTCCTCTGGTACTCCGACGGCAACTTCTATTACCGGGCGGACACGCCGAGGGGAGAGGAAGGCGGTTACGAGTATCGCACCTATCGCTGGAACGTAAACGACCAGGTTGCGGTCGAAACGGATGAGGATTACCCTTCCGCGATCGCCGACCGGGAATCCGACTACGAGTTTGATTTCGACGGGTTTATCGGGTTTTCGACTTTCCGCTGGTACAAACGGGTGAAGGTCACCGAAAAGAGCACCGGGATCACCAAGACCGTCGATAAAAAGACCCTGAAAACCTTCCCCGAGGGCAAAACGATCTATCGTCTGGAGTCGTCCGAGCGCAATTTTATCGCCGCCGCGCGCATCATTTCGGGCGACGATATCTACTTCATCTTCCGGTTCGCCGTCGGTATACCCATCGGTCAAGACGTCGTTTACTTCTATATCGTCAAGTGGAACTTCCAAACGGAGGAATGTTCGTTTGTCGCCACCGTCGACGCGTTCGAGAGCGGCGTCGACTACTTCGTATACCTCGACTGACCCCCGACAAAAAAAGAAAAGGCAGGGCTCTTGTGTACCCTGTCTTTCTTTTTTCGTGCGGAACCGCGCTCCGTACGGATTCAGTCCAGTTCAAAATACTGTGCCAGCGCCCGATTGATCCTTTCCCTTATCGTCGCGTCGCTGATCGTGCTGATTCTGTTCCCCGCGATCCGTTCCTGGGAAACCGTTCTAATCTGTTGCAACATCAAAACGCTGTCTTTCGGGAGTCCGCTTTCCGCGGTGGTCAATAATACTTCCGTCGGGTAAATCTTATCCCCGGATTTGACCGAGGAAAACGGAATACAAGTAAAAACCGTCAGGTATTGATTGACTGCGTCGTTGGAAATGACCAGCACCGGACGGGTGCCGCGCTGTTCGCTTCCCTTGATCGGATCAAGGTTAAGAAAATAGACGTCCCACTTTTTTACCATTCCCCGTCCTCCAGAGCCAGATCCTCGCTGTCGATCTGGTCAAACTCGCTTTGGGACGCGAGCGTTCTCTTCATAAACGCTCGATCTTTCGCCGCCTCCGCCATCTGCTCGGCATAGATCGCCTTTTGGTTCTCTTTTACGAAGATCTCCAACGCAGCGTTGATCCCCTCGGTGATCGAAGCGATCCGATTCATTTGAACGAACAATTCCAACTGTTCCTTATACTCACGATTGAGATTAACCGTACTCTTTACCACACTCGTCATACGTTTACACCCCCTTCTGTCTTTCATTATAACACCCTCCTTCCGGTTTGTCAATACCTATTTGCCATATCATTTCACCATATAGTATGCC
Source organism: Clostridia bacterium (assembly GCA_017960705.1). Classification (GTDB taxonomy): domain Bacteria; phylum Bacillota; class Clostridia; order Oscillospirales; family CAG-272; genus UBA1740. Next base: position 21,020 of record JAGCYR010000157.1, read on the forward strand.
CATACCTTCTGAAAGTATACCGTTTCCCGGAAAAGCGCGGGTGCCGTTTGACAAAAAAAGACAGGGCTCTTGTGTACCCTGTCTTTCTTTTTTCTTTTTCGGAAAATTACTTGATCTCGACGGTAGCGCCGGCAGCCTTGAGCTCCTCGGCAACCTTGTCGGCCTCTTCCTTGGAAACGCCCTCTTTGATCGCCTTCGGGGCGGCTTCGACGAGGTCCTTCGCCTCTTTCAGGCCGAGACCGGTAATGCCGCGAACGGCTTTGATGACGTCGAGCTTCTTGTCGCCGAAGCTGGCAAGGATGACGTCGAATTCGGTCTTCTCCTCGGCAGCGGCGGCAGCGGGTGCAGCGCCGGCAGCACCGGCAACGGCGACGGGAGCGGCGGAAATGCCGAACTCCTCT
>JAGCYR010000158.1 GCA_017960705.1 Clostridia bacterium
GCAGCCGCGGCAGATCACGCGAATATCGCTCCCGACCCGTTTGACCTCAAAGAGCCGGGTCCCGCAGGGATGGTCCTTTTTCATTTCAAGCGTATCTCCGACCGAAAAACGGATGATCACGTCGATCCCTCCGTTTCTCCCCCGGCTTCGCGGGTAAAGAAGGGGATCTTTCTCCCCCGGTCGGATATGGATTCGAAGAAGAGCAGAACGAAGAGCAGGAGCGCGCCGACAAGCGAGAGCAGATAGACGGACGTACCGCCGAGGGCGGGGGAGACCGTCACTTTTTTCGCGTCCACGGCGTTTCCGGCGACGAAATAACCGAGGAACGGAGCGTTCTCCGCGGCGTTGGTTTTGGCGACCGAGGCGGGAACTGTCGAGACCACGGAAGGTCTTGTTTCGTTATCGGAGCCCGTGATGACGAGCGCGCCGTTTTTCACGGAGACAGCGTTTGACGAGGTAAGCGAGGCGACCGTCCGTTCGAGCGCCTCGAAGTCGATCTCGTAGACGAACGGGACGTTTTCGGGGAGATAGAAGACAGTCCCGTCGATCCCCGCCCCGAAGGCGACGGCGACCGTGACGGTATCTCCCGCCGAAAAGTTGCCGACGAACCGGGCGTTCGGTGTGATCTCCTTGATTTTCTGCCCGTTCACGTCGTAAAGATCTGTCTCGGTCTCGGTATAGGCGTGTCCGATCGAGCGACCGTTGACTCGTATATCCGCGATCGTCAGGGGGTATTCGGTCGGGAAGGAGCAGAAAAGCGGACCGTCGTGACTGACCGTCACCTGATACTGTACGGAGGCGGTGCCGTTCGACGAGTTGCGCTCGTATCCCACGTAACCGGGATGCTCGGATTCAACGATGGTGCAGTAGGGTTTCAGAACCGCCGTGACCTGTGCGGGTACGTAGAGCGAGAGCGTATCGTCGCCCGTAAGCGCGCGGAACGTCTTGTTGATCCGCGAATAGGGGGTCGCGTTGACCTCGGTCAGGATCGATTCGTCCGGGATCGCGGCGGCGCGGAAGACGAGCGGGAGCACGTAGGCGTTTTCATACACCGTCCCGGTTTCGTCCATATAGATTTGATCGAAAAGATAAGACAGAGATTCGGGGAAGGCGGCGGGCGTGTCGTAGGTGGGCGCGGGGGTTCCCGTCGTCTGTTTCAGACGTTTGATCTCTTTTCCTTTGGTCTCGATCTTTTCGTGGGTCATCGCGTAACGCACGCCGAAGAGAGAGAGCGAGAGCGGAGAGGAGATCTCTTTCAGATTGCCGTCCTCGTCGTATTCGATCCCGAACGCCGAGAGGATCTCGGGGGAGAGGGAGGAGAGCGAAGCGTAACCGAGATAGGACGCGTCGTTTTCCGTGATTCGGTCGAACTTCTCGGCGCGGTAGAGCGGATCGTCAACTTTGCAGGCGGCGATCCCCGACGCGTACGCCGCGTAGTAGGACGAAACGTAGGCGTGGTTGCCCTCTTTCTCCGAAACGTCAGTCCCTTCCTTCTTCGCGATAACGCCCGCAAACGCCGCGCCCGACACCGAAACGTCGAGCACCGTCACGAGCATCAGAAAGAGCGAAAGGAAGGAGACGAGGCGGATCGGTCGTTCGGGATGCGCCTCACGGTAGCGGATGACGGCGAGGATCCCGGCGCACCCCAGGATCAGGAAGGGGAGAGGGACCCAGACCGAGTTGATATCCGAGAACCAAACGACCTTGACCTCTTCTTCGGTCATGTAGTAGAGATCCATCTTCTGCAGGATCGAGATCAGAGCCGTAAGGACCAGCGCGACGGCGACCAGCGCCCGTTCGGTTTTGCGGTCGGCTTTTCCGTAGGCGCGCGCGGATATCGCAAGGAACAGGGCGGGGAAAACGAGGGCGGCGGTGTAGGAGTAGCCGTCCGGGTCGGCGAAGATGTCCCAGAACGCCGAGATCACGTTCACCGAGAAGGTAAAGTACAGAACGAAGGTCAGAACGCCGAAGGAGACCTTTTCGCGGACCGGTATCTTTTTCGAAAGGAAGAAGATCGGCAGAAGCAATAGCGGGAGCATCCCGATAAAGAGATACGGGAAACGGTTGCCGTAAAGCCCGTCGTAGGTCGCAGGCAGCATCTTGCCGAAGAATTCGATCAGGTTATAGCTCTGCTTGAAAGACAGGTCAAGGAACGAGAGAAGCAGCCGATCGAACGCCGGGAACAGGACGGGCGCCGAGAACAGGATGGCGGCGGGGACCGACAGAACGATCAGAAGAAGATCGAAGAAAAGGGGCTTCGCTTTGACGTTCCCGCGGGTGAAACGGATCACGAACAGCCAAAGGACGGAAAAGACGAAGAAGCCGAACAGCGTGCGGAACGAAACCACGGCGCAAAGAGCCAGAGAGACAGAGAACAGGGCGAACCCCCGCCGCGAAGCGATCCGTTCAATCCCCGCGAGCAGGAGCGGAAGAACGATCAGCGCGTCTGCGGCGACTCCCGTCAGCTGGCTGACGAGCGAATAGGACGAGAGGGCGTAGAGGACCGAGAACAGAACGGAGGGAAGATCGTCGGTCTCCCGCAGTTTGAGAAAGTAGGCGAACGCCGCGGCGGCAAGCCCGACCTTGATCGCGTTGAAGAACAGCACGCCGGAAAGGGTGGACGAGAAGGGGAAGAGCGCGATCAGCCGGTTCAGCGGATTGAACGAGAAAGAAAGCAGCGCGAGATCGTCCGATTCCGAGATGACGGCAAGCGCGTTGCCCGAACCGAGCGCACGGAGCGTGCCGTACCATCCCGCCGCCTGCGTTTCATAGAGATACGAAAGAGCGCCGCGGGAAAGGAGAAAAACGATCCCGAGCCCGAAGGCGGAGAGCAGGAAAGAGAACAGATACGGGCAAAAACGGGACCGGCAGATCGCGTCCGCCGCCCCTCTGAAACGGTTCTTTCTTTGCGTTCCCGTCATAGTATCGCACTCCTTCGCATTTTACTTGTTTAGTATAACATAAAATATACTTTTTGTAAACCGCATTTCCCGAAAAAACACTTTTTCGCGTTTTCCTTTGACTTTCCCGAAAAAATGTGCTAAAATAACTTGATAAGAATGCGAACGGGGGAAACCCGGACGGGAAAGGACGACCAGATGATCATTCTCGGCATCGACCCGGGGCTCGCCATCGTCGGATGGGGGGTCATCGAGGCGCACAGAGGACAGTTCAGACCGATCGCCTGCGGGGATATCAACACGCCGGCGCATACGTCGGTCGAATCCCGGCTGGAGATCATCTATTCCGAACTGAACCGGATCATCGGAAAGTACAAGCCCGAGGAGGTCGCGATCGAGGAACTGTTCTTCACGAACAACATCACGACCGGTATTACCGTCGCTGAGGCGCGCGGGGTCATCCTGCTCGCCTGTAAGCAGAACGGTCTGCCCATCCACGAATACACGCCGCCGCAGGTCAAGCAGGCGGTGGTCGGATACGGAAAAGCCGAGAAAAAGCAGGTGATCGCGATGGTGACGTCTCTTCTTCGGCTCGAATCTCCCCCCAAGCCCGACGATACCGCCGACGCGCTCGCCATCGCGCTCTGTCACGGTCAGGCGGCGGGTTCGGCTTTGCGGGACTATTTCAATCAGTAAACGGACGGATTTACTATGTGGGTTTGCGATCAATGGAAGGATTATGAACTGCTCGACGCCTCGGACGGCGAGAAACTCGAGCGGTGGGGAAGGTATATCCTGATCCGCCCGGACCCCCAGGTCATCTGGCGCGACGCGAAGAACAGCCCCCTCTGGCGTAAGTCCGACGCAGATTACCGCCGTTCGTCCTCCGGGGGCGGCTCGTGGAGCGAGAACAAGCTCCCCGAATCGTGGACGGTCTCCTACCGCGATCTCACCTTCCGCATCAAACCGATGGGCTTCAAGCACACCGGGCTTTTCCCCGAGCAGGCGGCGAACTGGGATTGGTTCTCCGAGCTGATCCGTTCGGCGGGGCGCCCGATCAAGGTGCTCAACCTGTTCGCCTACACCGGCGGGGCGACGGTCGCCGCGGCGAAGGCGGGGGCGTCTGTCGTTCACGTCGACGCGGCGAAGGGAATGGTCGCGACGGCGAAGGAGAACGCCGCGCTTTCGGGTCTCTCCGACGCGCCCATCCGCTACATCGTCGACGATTGCCGCAAGTTTGTCGAACGCGAGATCCGTCGGGGCAACCGCTACGACGCGATCATTATGGATCCCCCCTCCTACGGCAGAGGACCGACGGGGGAGGTCTGGAAGATCGAAGAGGCAGTCGACGGTTTCGTTTCGCTCGTTTCGGGCGTTCTTTCGGATAAACCCCTGTTCTTTCTTCTCAATTCCTACACCACGGGTTTAAGTCCCTCTGCGATGAAATACGTCACCGAGCTTCGGATCGCGCGCCGCTTCGGCGGACGGTCGGAGGCGGGTGAGCTCGGGCTTCCCGTGACCGAAACCGGATCGGTCTTGCCGTGCGGAGGCAGCGTCCGCCATATCTTCTGATCTCCTTGAAAGGGAAACAAACGTGTCCAGCTTTATCGAAACCAGGCATCTGACCCTCGATTACGGGGGCGAAAACGGGGAGCGTCCGATCCGGGCGCTGTCCGACGTTTCGCTATCCATAAAAGAGGGTGAATATATCGCCATCCTGGGACACAACGGGTCCGGCAAGTCGACGCTTGCGAAACTGCTCGACCTGATCCTGTTCCCGACGGCGGGCGAGATCGAGATCGACGGGAAGGTCGTCACCCCCGAGGGACTGTCCGACGACGAGATCTTCGAGATCCGTCGCAAGATAGGAATGGTGTTTCAGAACCCCGACAACCAACTCGTCGCCACCGTCGTCGAGGAGGACGTCGCCTTCGGTCCCGAGAACCTCGGGCTGCCGCGCGAAGAGATCAGGGCAAGGATCGACGCCGCGCTCGACACCGTGGGAATGCGAGAATACGCCCGCCACGCCCCGCACAAACTGTCGGGCGGTCAGAAACAGCGCGTCGCCATCGCCGGCGTGATCGCCATGATGCCGAAGTGCATCATCTTCGACGAATCGACCGCGATGCTCGATCCGCGCGGACGGCGGGAAGTCACCGACACGATGGAGAAACTCAACCGTGAAAACGGGATGACCATTCTGCATATCACGCATTATATGGAGGAGGCTGCGCGCGCCGACCGCGTCATCGTCATCAGCGACGGCAAGATCCTGATGGACGGGGCCCCCCGCGAGGTCTTCTCCCGCGTCGAACCGCTCGTCGCCTGTGGGCTTGAAGCGCCGCAGGGAACCGAGCTTCTTTACGAACTTTCGCTTTGCGGCTGTTCTCTCCCGTCGGGACGCATCACGGTCTCCGAATGCGCCGACACCCTTGAAGAACTCCTTTCGGGAAAACGGGGGTGAGCGGAATATGATAAAGCTTGAACTGAAGGACGTGACCCACGTCTACGGAGCGCGTACTCCATTTGAAAAAACGGCTCTCCGTTCTGTCAATATCGGATTTGAATCCGGGCTGGTGACGGGGCTGATCGGTCATACCGGCTCCGGAAAATCGACCCTCGTGCAGATGTTGAACGGCTTGATCCGTCCGACCAAGGGAACGGTCCTGCTCGACGGGAAGGATATCTGGGAAAAACCGAAAGAGATCCGCTCGGTGCGTTTCCGCGTCGGGCTTGTGATGCAGTATCCCGAGTATCAGCTTTTCGACGAAACGGTCGGAAAAGATATCGGCTTCGCGCTCCGGAACAAGGGGTGCGATCCCGAAACGGTCAAAGAAAAAGTGAGCCGGGCGGCGGAGTGCGTCGGGCTTTCTCCCGCTCTGCTCTCCAAATCGCCCTTCGATCTGTCGGGCGGACAGAGAAGACGGGTCGCCATCGCGGGGGTGCTCGTGATGGAGCCCGAGGTTTTGGTCCTCGACGAACCTGCCGCCGGACTTGATCCAAGGGGCCGCGCCGAGATCCTCGGCTATCTGCGACGCTACGGGGAATCCAACGGCGCGACGGTCATTCTGGTCAGCCACAGTATGGAAGATATGGCGCAGTACTGCGACCGGGTCGTCGTGATGCGGGACGGCGAGATCTACGCCTCCGGTACGACCGAAGAGATCTTCTCGGACTCCGATCGCCTGATCCGCGCCGGGATGGACGTTCCCGAAGTTATGAAGATCGCCCTTGAACTGAAACAAAGAGGGTATCCGCTCGATGGTAAGCTCTACACCGTCGAGGGGGTCCGCGACGCTATCCTCCGCGCCCTCGGGAAAGGAGGGAACAGATGATCTCGGATATCACCCTCGGTCAGTATTTCCCGGGAACGTCGCCCATCCACCGTCTGGATCCGCGATTCAAGATCATTCTGACCATCCTCTTTATGGTCGCCCTGTTTTCGGCGCGAAATATCTTCGTTTACGCGGCGCTGGCGCTCTTTACCGTTCTGCTCGTCCTTGCGAGCCGGATTTCCCTTCGCGTTGTGCTTCGCGGCATCCGTCCGCTGCTCTTCATCCTGATCTTTACGCTGATCCTGCACGTTCTGATGTCGACCCGCACCGACGGTCGGCTGCTGCTCGATTGGAAGTGGCTGACGGTCTACGATATGGACTTTTACCGCGCCGGAGTGATGGTGCTCCGGATCGTGCTTCTCGTCGTGGGAACAAGCGTTCTGCTCTCCTACACCACGACACCGATCTCGCTGACCGACGCGATCGAATCGCTTCTGAAACCCCTCGCCGCGATCCGCGTTCCGGTCCACGAATTTGCGATGATGATGACCATCGCCCTGCGCTTCATCCCCACGATGTTGGAGGAGACCGAGAAGATCATGAACGCCCAGAAAGCCAGAGGCGCCGATCTTTCCTCGGGCAATCCCTTCAAACGCATTAAAGCTTTGATCCCCGTCCTGATCCCGCTGATCGTCTCCGCCTTTCAGCGGGCGCTCGACCTCGCGACGGCGATGGAATGCCGCTGCTACCGCGGGTCGAAGGGAAGGACCAAACTCGTCAAACTGAAGTCGACGCCCGCCGACGCCGTCGCGCTCCTTCTGTTCGCCGCCGTGCTCGCCGGCGTCTATCTCGGGAACGCTTATATCCCGATCGGGATCAGGGTCGGATGAAGTACCTCGTCAAGATCGCCTATCTCGGCGAAAAGTTTTTCGGTTTTCAGTACCAGCCCGGACGGCGGACGGTCCAGGGCGAACTGAACCGCGTATGCGAACGGGTCTTCGGCGGCGTCTGCCGCGTGACGGGATGCTCACGCACCGACCGCGGCGTCTCCGCGAAGGGGTTTTGCATCTCGATCGAGCCGCCGGATGGGGCGCCGAAGATCCCCGCCCGCAAACTCCCGCTCGCCGCGCTCCCGTTTCTGCCCTCCGATCTGGTTTTCGTTTCGGCGCGGGTCGTTCCCGATTCTTTCCATCCGCGTTACGACGTGAAAACCAAGGAATACCGCTATACCATCCGCACTTCTCCCGTTCCCGATCCGTTCCTTGCGGGTCAGGTATGGGAGTATCCGGTCGTCCTGCCGAAAAACGCGCTGCCGCGTATGAGAGAAGCGGCGAAGCATTTTCTCGGCAAACACGATTTCGCCGCGTTTATGGCGCAGGGATCGGACGTCAAAGACACCGAACGCACCATCTTCGGGATGAGCGTCTCGAAAAAGGGAAAACTGATCACGGTCTCGGTTGTGGGCGACGGTTTCCTTTACAATATGGTGCGCATCATCGCGGGAACGCTGCTCGACGTGGGCGCGGGCAAGCTGGAGCCCGACGATATCCCGTCGATCATTCAATCGAAAGAACGCAAAAAAGCCGGCGTAACGGCGCCGCCCGAAGGTCTCTCGCTTTGGAAAGTTACCTACTGAATCGGCATTATTTCGCTGGACTTAATCAAACGATCCCCCCGCATACTATCGGTAAACGACGGTTGCGGGGGTATCTTTATGCGGTCGAAAAGCAAGGCGGGACGCGGGCTGCGCGTTTTTCTGACGGTTTGTTTGGCGTTAGTTGCCGTCATGATGCTCGTCCTGACGGTTCTTATCGCGCGGGCTGCTGCGGGACTCGATCCCGAAGATGACGTCGCTCTGCTCGACGAGATCTCGACCGTAGGCACCACCCGTCTGTTCTGTCCTGACGGCGAGGAATACGAGTCGGTCTTCGGCGCCGAGCATCGGATCTGGTGTTCTTCCGACGAGATCCCCGACGTCGTACGGCACGCGCTGATCGCGATCGAGGACAAGCGTTTTTACCGTCATCACGGAGTCGATTGGCTCCGGACAGGCAAGGCGTTTCTCAACTACGTTCTCCGCTTCGACGAGCCCTTCGGCGGGTCGACCATCACCCAGCAGCTGGTCAAGAACGTGTCGGGAGAGAACGACGTCAAGAGCGAACGCAAGATCCGCGAGATCCTCCGCGCCGTGCGCCTTGAAAAACGCTTCGACAAGGACGAGATCCTGACCTTTTATCTGAACGTCATCCCGCTCGCCAACCGGTGTTACGGGATCGGAGCGGCTGCGTCCTTCTATTTCGGGAAACCTCCCGCCGAACTGACGGCGGCGGAGGCGGCGACCCTCGCCGCGACCACCAACGCGCCGGCAAGGTATGATCCCCTCCGTTTTCCCGAACGCAACCGGGAACGCCGCGATCTGATCCTCTCCAAAATGGAGGAACTCGGCTATCTGACGAAGGAGGAGGCGGAAGAGGCGAGATCAGAGACGGTCGATTTCGTATCCGAACGCGGGGACGCCGGGACGAGGATCGTATCGTGGTACACCGAGGCGGTTTTGAACGACGTGATCCGCGATCTTGTAAAAGAAAAGGGACTGTCCGAGGGGGCGGCGACGGCGCTGGTCTACCGCGGGGGACTTGAGATCGGGATCTGTTGTGATAAAACCGTCCAGAGAACGGCGGAACGCGTCTGTCGGGAAGCCGACCCCGCCGGAGGGAATCTCGCCGTCTGGGCGGTCGACCCGAAGACAGGCAGAGTGCTTGCGACCGTCGGTGGCGCGGGGAAAAAGACGGTCAACCGCGGGCTTCATTACGCGACCGACACCCTCCGTCCGCCGGGATCGGCTTTGAAACCGTTGTCTGTCTACGCTCCGGCGCTCCGGGCGGGGATCATCAACTGGGCGACGGTCTTTGAAGATCTGCCTGTCAGAACTGTGGACGGCGAGCCTTGGCCGCGCAACGCGAACGGGGAATACGACGGGCGGATCGGCGTCCACGAGGCGATCGCCCGCTCGAAGAACACCGTGGCGGTCGCGGTGCTCGATCGGCTCGGGATTGACGCCTCTTTTGACTTCCTTAAAAACGAATGCGGTCTCGCGTCTCTTATCGAGGAGGAGACCGACGGGAACGGGCGCCGCTTCTCCGACCGTTCGGAGGCGCCGCTCGCGCTCGGTCAGCTGACCCGCGGGGTCACGCTGCGGGAACTGACCGACGCGTACTCGATCTTTGCAGGAGACGGGGTACGGTCCGACGCGGTCACGTATCTTTCCGTTCGGAACCGGGCGGGCGAGATCCTACTCGAAAACGAGGTCGACCGCAGCAGGGTCCTTACACCGGCAGACGCCGCGATCATGACCGGTATGCTCTCCGAGACGGTCGAGTACGGGACCGCCCGCTCTCTTACGGTCTCTTCGGTCGTGCCGACGGCGGGGAAGACCGGAACCACGACGGGCTCCCGCGACCGGTGGTTTATCGGCTACACTCCGTCGTTTCTCTGCGGCGTCCTCTCGACCTCCGACGGGGCGCCCTGCGAGGGAACCCCGCGTTCTCCGCTCCCGGTGTGGGACGCGATCGTGAAGGCGGCACACGCCGAAACCCTCGACGGGACAGATGAGCCGCCTGTTTTCCCGGTCCCCACAGGCGTGGTCGTTCTTCCGTTCTGCCGTGACAGCGGAGACGCCCCCGGCGAGATGTGCGAACTTGACCTGCGCGGGGATCGGATCGGGTACGGTCTGTCTACCCCCGACAATCGTCCGTCTTTCGGATGTACGCTTCACAAACCCATTCTCTACGATCGGATCACGGGGGAATGGATAGCCGACAACGGGGAGGATTCGCCGTTCCTCGTTCGCCGCTCCGCGCCCGACGGATCGGAACGGATCATCCCGGATCAGATCGAGCCGAAGGACAGATCGACCGACTACGACGTGCTGATCGGGGAAGGATCTCCGGACGAGGAACCGACGCCCTTCGACGGGGGGACCGAGGTCTTCCGCGGGATGGGCGAATGGGAGCGGATCCGACCCCGCGAACCCTACCGCCGGGCGCCCCGCTGGTACCGCCATTTCTTCGACCCTTAACGGGTGAAAAACGCGCCGAAATGAAGGACGGACGACCGTATCTTTCATTTGGAGCGTTTTTTTATTCGCAAAACGCCGAAAAATGATGAAAAAAACGAAAAAACATTCAGATTCCCTCTTGAAAAACCCAAATGATTGTGCTACAATTATCTCATATTTTTGAAAGTGGGGGAAACACAATGTCTTACGTTGAACAAGTTCTGGAAGAACTGAAGAAAAAGAATCCCGGCGAGCCCGAGTTCCATCAGGCGGCGACCGAGATCCTCGCGTCCATCGCTCCGGTGTTCGAGAAGCATCCCGAATACCAGAAGGCGGGTCTGCTCGAGCGCTTCCTCGAACCCGAGAGAACCATTATGTTCCGGGTCCCGTGGGTGGACGATCAGGGCGTCACGCACGTCAACAAGGGCTACCGCGTCGAGTACAACAGCGCGATCGGTCCGTACAAGGGAGGTCTCCGTTTCCATCC
>JAGCYR010000159.1 GCA_017960705.1 Clostridia bacterium
ATAAACTGAACTTCATCGACAACCTGCTCGGCAAGGTCGACACCCTCATCATCGGCGGCGGTATGGCGTACACCTTCCTCCCCGCGAAGGGCTACGGCGTCGGCACCTCGCTGCTCGACTCCGAGAAGATCGACTACTGCCGCACCATGATGGAGAAAGCCGAGAAGAACGGCGTGAAGCTCCTGCTCCCGATCGACACCACCATCACCGACAAGTTCCCCGATCCGATCGACGCGAAGGTCGACGTCGCGTTCGTTGATGCCGACAAGATCCCCGCCGACAAGATGGGGCTGGACATCGGTCCCAAGACCGCCGCTCTCTACGCGGACGCCGTGATGGGCGCGAAGACCGTGGTCTGGAACGGCCCGATGGGCGTGTTCGAGAACCCGATCCTCGCCAAGGGCACGATCGCCGTGGCGAAGGCGCTCGCCGACTCGTCCGCTATCACCATCGTCGGCGGCGGCGACTCCGCGGCTGCCTGCGAGCAGCTCGGTTTTGCCGACAAGATCACCCACATCTCGACCGGCGGCGGCGCTTCTCTCGAGTTCCTCGAAGGCAAGGATCTCCCGGGTATCTCCTGCCTGCTCGACAAGTAATCAAAACACGAATATCGCCCTACGCAAGCCGTCCGGCGGTTTATCGGATTATGAAAGGAATAAAACAATGAGAAAAACGGTGATCGCCGGCAACTGGAAAATGAATATGACCCCGAAGGCGGCGGGCGCGTTCATCCGCGAGCTTGCGCCGATGGTCAAGGGCAAGGACAAGTGCGATATCGTGCTCTGCGTGCCGTTCGTCGACATCGCGACTGCGGCGGAAGCGGCGAAGGGGACCAATATCAAGATCGGGGCGCAGAACGTCCACTTTGAGGCGAAGGGCGCCTTCACCGGCGAGATCGCGGCGGATATGCTGCTCGAAGCCGGCGCGGAATACGTCATCGTCGGGCACAGCGAGAGACGGCAGTATTTCGGGGAGACCGATACGACCGTCAACCTCCGCACCAAGGCGGCGCTCGCCGCGGGGCTGAAGGTCATCCTCTGCCTCGGCGAAGTGAAGGAGCAGCGGCTCTTCGGGATCACCGACGAGGTGGTCGCGATGCAGACCAAGCTCGACCTCGCGGACATCTCCGAAGAGGAACTCAAGAACGTCATCATCGCCTACGAGCCGGTCTGGGCGATCGGGACGGGGCTGACCGCCACGCCCGAGCAAGCCGACGAGACCTGCGGCGTGATCCGCAAAACCGTAGCCGCGATCTACTCGCAGAAGGCGGCGGACGAGATCGTGATCCAGTACGGCGGATCTATGAACGACGGCAACGCCGCGGAACTGCTGGCGAAGGCGAACGTGGACGGCGGTCTGATCGGCGGCGCGTCGCTGAAGACCGACAAGTTCACCGCTATCGTCGACGCGGCGAACAAGTAAAAAACAAAAAAATTCCCCGCCGCGAACGCGGCGGGGGTTTTTGTTATTTTTTCTTTTCGGACGGCTTCTTTTTGGGTTCGGGCTTCTTCTTTTCGGTCGGTTCCGCGGGGGCGTCAGGGGCGGGTGCAACCGACTCGTCGTTTACCCGGAGCAGGGCGATGATCCGCTCGGCGGCGATGCGCTCGGCGGTCGCGTTGAGCACCAGCCCGACGGCGATCCGCATCAGATCGTATTCCGAGCTGACGGCGTCCGCCTGCTCGATCACCAGCGCGATCCCCTCGTTGATGGCGTGCTGATCCGAGATGAAAGAATCGTAGACCTCGCGGATGCCGTGCCCGTCGTCCGAGAGGCGGCGGATCAGTTCGGAGGCGTCGGGGATGTTCAGGATCTGCTTCATCGAGCAGAGCATATAGAGCTGCGCCAGATGCTCCCGCACGTACTTTTTGCGGTCGGGGTGGGTCACGAGCCCGCTCTTGACGTAGTTGTTGATCATACTGGGGGTAAGGATCTGCCCCTCCTCGCGGTCGTCCTTGCACTGGTTCTTCAGCTGACGGTTCAGATACCCGATCACCTGATCCATATAGAGGTCGATATCGGGGAGCGTGTCCCACTCGTTCGCCTTGAATTCACGGAAGGATTTCGCCCAGCTCTGCAGCTTGGCGACGTCCTCTAAAAACTGTTCGCTTTTTTCCATCGTTCTTCCCTCTTTTTACTTGATCGGAAACGCCGTTCCCCGATCTCCTGTTTTATTATACCGCGTCCCGTCGGTTTTGTCAAGACGTCAAAGTAATAAAAATGAAATAACCTGTTTTTCAAAACAAGATGTTCCGTCCAAGGCGCGGATCGTTGTCAAAATGAAAGAAAGCGGACGGCTCGTCCGATCCCCTTTTGACCTGTTTTCACAAACTTGACAAAATCTTATCAATTCTCTTGCAAGTCGGATGAAAATATGGTAGAATGATATTCGGAAGAAAACGGGTGTTTTCCAAAACGAATTTTATTTTATGGAGGAACATTACAATGTCCGTCAAAGTTGCCATTAACGGTTTCGGTCGCATCGGGCGTCTGGCGTTCCGTCAGATGTTCAACGCCGAGGGGTATGAGATCGTCGCTATCAACGATCTGACCAGCCCCGCCATGCTCGCCCATCTTCTGAAGTACGACACCGCGCAGGGCAGATACGCCCTCGCCGATACCGTCTCCGCCGACGAGAACAGCATCACGGTCGACGGCAAGAAGATCCGCATCTACGCCGAGAAGGACGCGAATACCTGCCCTTGGGGCGAACTCGGAGTCGACGTCGTCCTCGAGTGCACCGGCTTCTACACCAGCAAGGAGAAGTCGATGGCGCACATCAACGCCGGCGCGAAGAAGGTCGTTATCTCGGCTCCCGCCGGTAAGGACCTCAAGACCATCGTCTACTCGGTCAACGAGAAGACCCTGACCAAGGAAGACCAGATCATCTCCGCCGCGTCCTGCACCACCAACTGCCTCGCTCCCATGGCGAAGGCGCTGAACGACTACGCTCCCATCGTCTCGGGCATCATGACCACCGTTCACGCCTACACCGGCGACCAGATGATCCTCGACGGCCCGCACCGCAAAGGCGATCTCCGCCGCGCTCGCGCCGGCGCCGCCAACATCGTTCCGAACTCCACCGGCGCCGCGAAGGCGATCGGTCTCGTCATCCCCGAACTGAACGGCAAACTGATCGG
>JAGCYR010000160.1 GCA_017960705.1 Clostridia bacterium
ACTACGACGACGGGGAGAAAATCGTCTGCGAGCTGCCGTTCCTCGATCCCGGCGTGGATCTGGTCAACGACGCGAAGACCTCCGATCTCCTCGAACGCATCCTTTCGAGCCGCTACGGCGTGATCCGCAAGATCGAGATCCGCTCCTGTGCGGACGCCGACGTCAAGACCGCGGAGCGTCTCGCCCGCTACGAGCGGGAGAACCGCGAAATGGAGCGCGAGCTGCTCGCCGCCAACCGTCAGCGCGCGGAGGAGGAAGCCAAGCGCCTCGAGGAAGAGGAAAAAAAGAAGAACCTCGCCAAAAAGACCTCGCTCACCGGCGGGGAAAAGGCGACGGTCACCCGCGAGGACAGCACGCGTTACCGCGTCGGAACTTCGGTCTTCGAAACCAAGGACGCAGAGTGGATCTTCGGTCTGCCCGTCCGGCTCGACCCGCCGACCCCGATGGCGGCGGTGACGAGCCCGCGCTCGGATCTTATGGTCTGCGGAGCGGTCTTCTCGAACGTCAACCGCCCCAACCGCGCGGGGGATAAGATCGCCTATACCGTCTGTTTTTCCGACGGCACCTCGTCGCTCACCATGAAAAAGACGGTCTCAGCCGACGACGCGGAGTGGCTGTCCAAACTCGAACCCGGCACTGTGATCGCCGTTTCGGGGCGGATGCTGCGCGACAAACTGAACGAAGAGGATCTGATCCTCTCGCCCAAGGCGGTCGCCAAGATCAAGCTGATCCCGCGCACCGACGAGGCGGAAGAGAAGCGGGTCGAGCTGCACCTGCATACCAATATGTCGACGATGGACGGTCTGATCCGCCCCGACGAACTGGTCGCCACGGCGGAGCGCTGGGGACACCGCGCGATCGCCGTCACCGATCACGGCAACGTGCAGAGCTTTCCCGAACTGATGATCGCCAAGGAAAAGCAGAAGGCGAACGTCAAGATCCTCTACGGGATCGAGTGCTATTTCGTCAACGACACCGAGCGCGCCGTCTACGGGACGGCTCTCCCGTCGCTCTCCGACGAGATGGTGGTCTTCGATATCGAAACGACGGGTCTTGACAACCGTTCCTGCGGGATCACCGAGATCGGCGCCGTCCTGATCCGCGACGGCGAGATCCTCGACCGCTTCGATACCTTCGTCGATCCCGGCGTGCCCATCCCGCCCGATATCTCGGAACTCACCGGGATCACCGACGAGATGGTGAAGGGCGCCCCGACCCCCGCCGAAGCGCTGAAGGCGTTCCTCGATTTTGCCGGCGACCGCGTGCTGATCGCCCACAACGCCAACTTCGACACGGGCTTTCTCCGCGTGGTCTCGCAGAGAGAGGGCATCCCGTTCCCGAATACCTACCTCGATACCGTCGCGCTCTCGCGCTACGTCAACCCCGAACTGAAAAAGCACAAGCTCGATATCATCGCGGAGCACTACAAGCTCGGCGACTTCAACCACCACCGCGCCGACGACGACGCCGAAATGCTGGCGCGCGTCTTCTTCGTGATGTGCGACCGTCTCCGCAAGGAGGGGATCCGCAACTTTGAGGAAATGAACGCCGCGATGAGCGAGCGCGCCGACCCCCTGCGCCTTCCGAGCTACCATATGGTCATATTCGCGAAGAATCTCGCGGGGTTAAAGAACCTGTATAAGCTGATCACGCACAGCTATCTCGACTATTACAAAAAGGTCCCGCGGATGCCGAAGAGCCTGATCGAGCGCCACCGCGAGGGGCTGATCATCGGTTCGGCGTGCGAGTCGGGCGAGGTCTTCCGCGCCGTCTTCGACGGTCTTGAGGGCGAACCGCTCGACGAGATCGCCTCGTTCTACGACTATTTCGAGATCCAGCCCATCTCGAACAACCGCTTCCTCGTCGCGCAGGGCAAGGTCAAGGACGACGCGGCGCTGGAGGAACTGAACAAAAAGATCGTCGCGCTTGCGAAAAAGACGGGCAAGCCCTGCGTCGCCACCTGCGATGCGCACTTCCTCAACCCCGAGGACGAGATCGTCCGCAAGATCCTCTTAAAGGGGATGAAGTTCCAGGACGCAGACCGCGACACCAAGCTGTATCTGCGCACGACCGACGAGATGCTCAAGGAGTTTTCCTATCTCGGCGAGGATCTTTGCCGCGAGGTCGTCATTACCAACCCGAATCTGATCGCCGACGAGATCGAGGATATCCGCCCGATCCCGAAAGGGACCTATCCGCCGTCGATCCCCGGCTCGGAGGAGGAGCTTCAGCGTCTCTGCTGGGAGAG
This sequence comes from Clostridia bacterium, assembly GCA_017960705.1. Taxonomy (GTDB): domain Bacteria; phylum Bacillota; class Clostridia; order Oscillospirales; family CAG-272; genus UBA1740. The sequence continues at coordinate 2,249 of JAGCYR010000160.1, forward strand.
GGCGAAGGACTGGTACGGCGACCCGGTCCCCGAGATCGTCTCGGCGCGGCTGAACAAGGAACTGAACTCGATCATCGAGCACGGCTTCGCGGTGCTGTATATGATCGCGAAAAAACTGGTCGCCTACAGCGAGAGTCTCGGCTATCTCGTCGGCTCGCGCGGCTCGGTCGGCTCGTCGCTCGTCGCGAGTATGGCGGGTATCTCGGAGGTCAATCCGCTGGTCCCGCACTACCGCTGCCCGAAGTGCCGCTACACCGAATTCATCACCGACGGCTCGTACGGCTCGGGGTTCGATCTGCCCGACATGGTTTGTCCGAGTTGCGGCACGCCCCTGATCGCCGACGGTCACGATATCCCCTTCGAGACCTTCCTCGGCTTCTACGGCGACAAATCGCCCGATATCGACCTGAACTTCTCGGGCGACGTGCAAGGCAAGGTGCATAAGTTCACCGAACAGCTCTTCGGCGAGGGCAACGTCTACCGCGCCGGTACCATCGGTACGCTCGCCTCCAAAACGGCGTACGGCTACGTGATGAAGTACCTCGAAGAGAAGCAGATCACCCTCCCGCGCGCCGAGGTCGACCGGCTCGTGAACCTCTGCTGCGGGATCAAGCGCACGACGGGTCAGCATCCGGGCGGCATCATCGTCGTCCCGAAGGAGTACGACGTCTCGGACTTCACCCCGATCCAGCACCCCGCCGACGACCCGACGTCAGAGATCAAGGCGACCCACTTCCAGTTCAAATATCTGCACGACACCATCCTGAAACTGGACGAGCTGGGACACGATATCCCGACCAAGTACAAGATGCTCGAGCGCTACACCAACACCAGCGTTCTTGACGTCAAAATGAACGATCCCGCGGTCTATCAGCTCTTTGAAAGCACGAAACCCCTGGGGATCACCCCCGAAGAGAACGGGGGTTGCCAACTCGGCACCTACGGTCTGCCCGAAATGGGGACCCACTTCATCCAGGGCGTCCTGATGGACGCGAAACCGAAAAACTTCGCCGATCTGCTCCAGATCTCGGGCTTGACCCACGGCACCGACGTCTGGCTGAACAACGCGCAGGACCTCATCAAGGACGGTATCTGCGATATCTCGAAGGTCATCGGTACACGCGACGGTATTATGCTCGACCTGATCCGCTACGGGCTGGAAAACGCCGACGCGTTCCAGATCATGGAGGCGGTGCGGAAAGGGAAGGGGCTGACCCCCGAGCGCGAAACGACGATGCGCGAGCACGGCGTGCCGGATTGGTATATCGCTTCGTGCAAAAAGATCAAGTATATGTTCCCGAAGGCGCACGCCGCCGCTTACGTCATGTCCGCCATCCGGCTCGGGTGGTACAAGATCCATTATCCGATGGAGTTCTACGCCGCGTTCCTCTCGGTCGCGCCCGGCGGCTTTGACGCCGAGATCGTGATGCAGGGAAAATCGGCGGTATTCGGGACCATCGCGGAACTGCAGCAGAAGGGCACCGACGCCACCCAGAAAGAGCAGGAAATGATCACCACCCTGCAGCTGGTCGGCGAGTGCCTCGCCCGCGGGATCCGCTTCCTGTCCCCCGATCTGAAAAAGTCCGACGCCACCCAGTTCCTTCCCGAGGACGGGATGATCCGGATGCCCTTCAACTCGCTCTCGGGGCTCGGCGAGACCGCCGCGCAGAAGATCGTCGAGGCAAGGAACGCCGGCACGATCTATTCGGTCGACGATCTGCGCCAGCGCGCGGGGCTGACCCGCGCCGTGGTCGAGATCCTGCGGGGCGCGGGCGTGCTCGACAACCTGACCGAAACCAACCAGTTCGATATCTTCAGTCTCGTCGGCATCTGATTTTCGTCTATTTCCCGATCAGCAGCAGTCCCGCAAGGATCAGCGCCAGCAGTTTGTCGCTCTGCCCGTTCTCCCCGATCACGAGCAGCAGCAGAGCAAGCAGCAGGAGGTCTCCCGCCTCGTCTTTTTCGGGCGGGGGACAGAGCTCCGGCTCCCGCTTGATCGCGGTACCGGAATAATCCGCGGGGATCATCGGTTCGGGTCTTTGGTACATCGTTCACTCCTTTCCCGCCGTCGGATGGAGATTCCCGAGCAGCGGCGCGACGCTCTCCCACGCTTCGAGCAGAGGAAGCACCGTCGACAGTACCCTCTGCCGTTCGGGCGACAGATAGGGCGAGAGCGCCCGAAGCAGCCGGCGGCGGTCGCTCTCTTTTGGGTGCGGCGGGGGCGGCGGCGGTTCGCGCTTTTCGCCCGCTTCGCCGGGAGATAAAAGAGAGAGCGCTCCCGAAAGCAGCCCCGGGTTGCTTTTTACTTTGTCGAAGAGCGGCGCCAGCGTTCCGACCAGCGCGGAAAGATCGACTCCTTCATCCATTCGGGTTATCCTTTTTGTACGCCGCGATCACCCGCACCGCCTCGCCGAGCGAGAGCGTGCCGTTCCCCGAGAGCGTGCCGCGCAGCCGTTCCATCGTTTCGTGCGGCGGCGTCGCTTCGGGGAGGCGGAATCCCTTTGCAAGCGCGATCCCGCGCACGGTCTCCCAGAGCGTTTCGTCGTTTGCCTCCGTCAATTTCGTTATCGTTTCCCGATCGAGGTTCATGTGCCGTCCCTCCGTTCGTTTTTCGCTTCATTCTATGCGGGAGGAGGGGCGGAACGTTCCGATTTTTGGAGAGAAAATGAAGATCCTGATCCTGTCCGACGCCCACGGCGAAAATCGAAAGATCGAGCGCGCGATCGCTCTGCACCCCGACGTCGAACTCGTTTTGTACCTCGGCGACGGCTCGCGCGGTGCGTGCGACGTCTTTTCGCGTTTGCCTCCGACCGTCGCCGCCGTCGCGGTGCACGGCAACTGCGACGGACCCTTTTCCGGGGGGCTTAGCGACGAGGAGATCCTCGATATCGAGGGGCACCGGATCCTGCTCTGTCACGGGCATCGCTACGGCGTGAAGGGCGGGCTCGGGGGTCTGATCGCCGCGGCAAAGCGTCGGGGCGCCGATATCGCGCTCTTCGGGCACACCCACGAACGGCACGAGGAGTACCTTCCCGACTACGGTCTTTGGCTCTTCAATCCCGGGGCGCTCTCCTATCCCGAGCGGGGAGAGCCGAGCTTCGGTCTGCTGACCCTGACCCCCTCCGGCTTGCTCTTCTCCCACGGCGAGATCACCGACTGAAAGGAGACGCGATGGCAACTCCGCTCTACGTTTCGTCCGGCGCGTTCATCGGTCGGAGAAACGGCTTTTCCCCCGACGGCTTCTTTTCGGTCTGTCGGGAATACGACTGCGACGGCTTCGAGTTTATGTTCTACCGCGCGTGGTACCCCGAACTCGACGCGATGCTCGAACGCTTCCGCGCACTCGGCGTCTCTTTCCCGACCCTCCACTGCGACAAGTTGATCGGGGAGGGGTTTTCGTCGGGCGACCCGGAGGAATACGAAAACGCTCTGTCTCTCTTCCGCGAAAACTGCCGCGCCGCCGCCTCGCTCGGTTCCCGCCTTTTGATCCTCCACCTCTGGAACGGTCTCCCCTCCGACAAGTATATCGGGCGGCACATCGACGCGCTGTCCGACCTCTATAAGATCGCTTCGGAATACGACCTGCAACTCACGGTCGAGAACGTGATCTGCGCCGACCGCGATCCCATGACCCACCTGACCGCGATCGCGGAGCGCTATCCCGAAGCCCGCTTCACCTTCGATACCAAGATGGCGGCGTTCCACGACCAGATGGGGGAGATCGTTTCGCCCGCCCGCCGCGAGATAGCGAAAAGGATCGCGCACGTTCATCTGAACGACTACGGCGGCGTCCCCGGCGACTTTTCCGATCTGCGCGTCCTGCATCTCGGAGAGGGAAAGATCGACTTCGCGCCGTTCCTCGCCCTGCTCGACGAGATCAACTATTCCGGCGCGGTGACGCTCGAGTGCGCGTGCCTCAAAGACGGCGTACTGTTCCCCGAAAAAATGAAGCAAAGTCTAAAAAGAGCGCGCGCGTTGCTCGCGGAATAACGCGGTTATCGATGCTTTTCGCTTAACTTGTAGTCCTTATTGACAACGGGACATTGCTATTGTATACTATAATAGAATTTTATATGGTATCCATTTTTCGAAAATACCGACCGAGAGGAGAAACAATGAAAAACCGACTGCTTGCTCTGGTGTTCCTGGTCCTGTTTGTTATTCTGGCGTTTGCGTCCTGCGGGAAAAGCGTTAGTTTCAAGTTAAATTTTGTCGTGGACGGCGAAGTTTACGCTACGATTGATACGACGGGCAACGAAGTTATCAAAATGCCCGACGATCCGACCAAAGAAGAGGATTCTTTTGACGGTTGGTACTGGGACAAGGGAATATGGCAAAAACCGTTCACCGCGAATTCGTTGCTTGACGCCCCTCTTTCCTCCAATATGAGCGTTTACGCAAAATGGAAAAGCGACGTGATAGGGGTCAACGTTCCTGGATTTGACGTCGAGGGAAACGCTCTGTCGATCACAGTTTCAAACGAAACGAGCCTATTTTCTTTTAACGACCGGATCAACGTCGGAGAGGACAGTACTTGGCAGATCAGCACCGACGTTTCCGGCATTCAAACCATTCCGAGCAAGACCGTTTCCTTGCAGGACGGGGACAATACGTTTTATTTGATCATCACGACGGGTAACCGCGTCGATTTGTACACCGTCACGGTTCACCGCCGTTTCGTCTATACGGTTTCTTTCTTTTCGACCCAATCCGATAGTCGTCCGATCGCGACGGTTTCCGTCGAAGAGGGCGGGCTCGCTGTCCCCCCGGATGCAACGCCGGACCAAGACTATTATTCTTTCTTGCAATGGGACTTTGATTTTTCGGCTCCGATCACCGGGGACACCGCCGTTTATGCCGCGTGGGAACCGGATACCTTTACGATTTCTTATGATCTCAGAGGCGGAACGCTTACGCAGAATCCGAATCCAACCTCTTACACGGTCGAAAGTGATGGTATCGTTTTTGCAGGAAAGCCTTACAAGGAAAACTATACTTTTACAGGGTGGACTCCCTCGACTATCCGTCGCGGCTCTCACGGAGCTCTGACTGTTACGGCAAACTGGACGCCTACAGAGTATCCCATTGTATACAAGCTGAACGGCGGAACGAACGCAATCGAGAATCCTGCAACGTATACCGTCGAGGATTCGGTTACTCTCGCAGCACCGACAAGGAGGGGATATTCATTCGACGGTTGGTCTGACCGCGGGAGCATTTCTCTCGGTTCGACTGGGGAAAAGACGTTTGTTGCGAATTGGACGGTCATTGTTTATCCGATCGTTTATGATTTACACGGTGGATTGAACGTCGCGGACAATCCTGCGACCTATACTGTCGAGGATGAGATTTCTCTTGCCGAACCGACAAGAATCGGCTATTCTTTCGCCGGCTGGTCGAATAGCGGAACGATTGAACGTGGATCGGTCGGAGAACGGACGTTTTCCGCCGACTGGACGGTCAATTCGTATACGATTTCGTATCTTATGAACGGAGGGACGAACGCGGAAACCAACCCCGAAACATACACGATTGAAGACGGTGTTACACTTGCAGAACCGACAAGGATCGGTTACACTTTTGCAGGATGGTCCGACAACGGGATGATAGCACTCGGTTCAACAGGAGAAAAAACGTTTACTGCGAATTGGACGGCAATCAATTATCAGATAACGTACGAACTTGAGGGTGGGACGTTAAACGTGAACCCCAATCCCTCTTCGTATACTATTGAAACCCCCACGATCACCATTACCGGTACGCCCAAACGAGACGGGTACATTTTCAGAGGATGGAGCGTTCAAACGATTGCAAAAGGGTCGGTTGGGGATAAAACCGTTACCGCAAAATGGGAACCGATCGTTTACACGGTCACGTATAACCTGAATGGAGGAACAAACCCGACAAACAATCCGAAAACCTATACAATTGAAAGCAATACGTACATTCTTTCGGACGCATCAAGAATCGGATACGTTTTTCTCGGTTGGACTTGGGACGGACAGAACGAACCGCAAAAAAAACCCGTTCTTCCGCACGGCACGATCGGAGAAAAAGTTTTCACAGCCATTTGGAGCGATCCGATCGTTTATTCCATTTCGTACGATCTGGCAGAGGGAACGTTCGAAGAGAATCCGAACCCGACGGAATATACTGTTGAAAGCGATACCATTTCGCTGACGGGCACCCCGACGCGGACAGGGTATACCTTTATGGGATGGAGCGTTCAGACGATCGCGAAAGGATCTTACGGAGACATAAACGTGCTTGCCCAATGGAGCCCGACAGTCTATACGATTACCTACATTCTGAACGGCGGAGAGAACCCGTCGCGTAATCCTCAAACCTACACGATTGAAAGCAATACCATCATATTCAGCTCGCCGTACAGAACCGGATACGATTTTACGGAATGGGATATTCCCTCCATTCCGCACGGTTCGTATGGAAACAAAACGATAACGGCTAATTGGGATCCGATCGTTTATACTATTTCGTATAACCTCGGGTATGGTAAGTTAACGGAGAATCTGAACCCGACTTTTTATTGTATTGAAAGCGATCCCATAACCATTGTAGGGGATCCAACGCGGGCAGGATACATTTTTGCAGGATGGAGCCCTGCAACGATTGAAACGGGCTCTTATGGAGACGTAACTGTTACTGCGCAGTGGACGGCGATTTTCCGCGTATCAGGAGATACCATTATCGGCGTAACGTCTGAAGGCGCACAACTGACTTCTCTCGTCATTCCAAACGAAATTGACGGAGCTGTAATTGCTCGAATCGGAGAAAAAGCTTTTTATAAGGACAGAAATCTTATCGACGTTACGATTGAAGACGGTTTTACAACGATTGGAAAATCGGCTTTTGGAGAAAGCGGTTTGGTTCGAATTGAAATTCCGGAAAGTGTAACCGAGATCGGGCTTGGGGCTTTTGACGCTTGTTATCGGATATCTGAAATACGCAATCAATCTTCCCTTATCATTTCTTCCGTGTTCTTTGAGTCCAAACACACTTATCAAACCGGAACAAGTTACGTATACTTCGTTGATGATTTCGTCTTCTATGATGATGGCATAGATGTTTTTCTCGCGGCGTATACCGGCAAATCTCAAAGCGTTGTTTTGCCCGCATATTATAACGGCAAGGAATACGGGATCTACAAGTACGCTTTTTGGGAATGTAAAGGCTTAAAGAGCATTTCGATTCCGGATAGTATACAATACATTTATTGTACGTCTTTTGCTTGGAGCAATGATTTGCCGTATTCAGAAGTCGACGGGGTCACTTATCTTGCGGTAGATGATAATCCGTACGCCGTCTTGATAAACGGAAGCAATTCCAGAGGATCGGTTTATGTTCCCGAAACGACGTTGTTTATCTGCGCGAAAGCTTTTGCATACAATGACGCACCCAATAATATCATTATTTCCGATGGAGTGATCAGCATTGGTTGTGATGCATTCAATGGTTGTAACAGCTTAACGAGCATCACTGTTCCGAATAGCGTGAGATATATCGGAGAGGGGGCGTTTAGTTACTGCGGCAGAGATGGTATGACTGTTTATTTGAAAGCAGGAAATGAGTATTATTACAGTAGTGGCGGTTGTATCGTCGAAACAGCAAGCAAGACGATAATCCATGCAAATGACGGAGCCGCAATTCCGGTTGACGAGGGAATCCGCCGGATTGGAAAAGAGTCTTTCGTCGGTTGCGATTCCGACTCAGTAACCATTCCCGATTCGGTGGAAAGTATTGGGGCATGGGCTTTCAATCGAAGAAGCAATTATACTTACAATGGTACGAAAGAGCAGTGGGCTCAAATCAGCAAAGAAGAGTATTGGAACGGTGAAAAAAACAATGGATATAATGGTTGCACCGTTCATTGTACTGACGGGAACGTTTCAGAGTCTTACTGATAGAGAGAGTATGCGAAGCAAAAAACCGAACCCCGACGATTCGTCGGGGTTCGGTTTTGCATTGCGCGGCGCCAAAGAAGCAAGCGATTCTCGCCCGCGCGATATGCGCTTGCTTCGCTCGCGCGTGAACGAGGGGATCACAGATCGTTCCTTACCAGATCCTCGAAACTCTCTCTCCGTACCGCCAGCGCGTCCTTGCCCTCGGAGAGGAAGACGACGGGCGGGCGGGGAATACGGTTATAATTGGACGCCATCGAGTAGTTGTACGCACCGGTGACAAGAACCGCGAGCAGATCCCCGCGTACCGGGGTCGCGATCCTTGCTCCCTCCGCGATCAGGTCGCCGCTCTCGCAGCACCGTCCCGCCACCGTCACGGCGCGGTCGGGGGCTTTGTCGGCGTGGGTGGCGTTCACCACGGTATAGACCGAGCGGTAGAGGGCGTAGCGCGGATTGTCCGGCATCCCGCCGTCGACCGAAACGTAGGTACGGAAACCGGGGATCTCCTTCACCGTCCCGACCGTGTAGAGGGTCATCCCCGCGTCGGCGACGATGCTCCGTCCCGGCTCCAGCAGGACGGTCGGCGTGGGCAGCCCGTTGCTTTGGGCGGCTTCCTTCACCGCTTTCGCAAGCGCTTTGATCGCTTCTGCGTAGTCGAACTCCGGATCGCTCTCGGTGTAGCGCACGCCGAACCCGCCGCCGAGATTGAGCGTTTTCGCCGTGAATCCCGTCGCGTCCTTCACGTCCTTGATAAAGGAGAGCATCACGTTCGAGGCGTCCACGTACGGCGTCACGTCGAAGATCTGCGACCCGATATGGCAGTGGAAACCGTCAAGGTCGATATGTTCGAGTGAAAGCGCCAGCTTCGCAAGTTCAAGAGCCGCGCCGGTCGCGATGGGGGAGCCGAACTTCGAGTCGACCTTTCCCGTGGTCACGGCGGCGAAGGTGTGCGGGTCGATCCCGGGCGTCACGCGGAGCAGGATCTTCTGGCAAACGCCGCGCTCTCCCGCGATCCGATCGAGGGCGACCAGTTCCTCGCGGCTGTCGCAGACGAAGCACCCGACGCCCGCGTCAAGCGCCAATGCAATATCGGCGTCGGTCTTGTTATTCCCGTGGAAAAAGGCGCGTTCCATCGGAAACCCCGCCGATTTCGCCGTAAAAAGCTCACCCGGGGATACCAGGTCGACCGACATCCCGCACTCCGCCATGATCCGATAGATCGCCTTGGTGCAGAACGCTTTGCCCGCGTAGAGGGGGCGCGAATCTCCGCCGAACGCGGCTTTCATTTCACTCTGATAGAGCTTGCAGCGCTCCCGGATGCGGTCGGTATCGAACAGATAAAGCGGCGTGCCGTACTTCGCGGCAAGATCCGCGGTATCGACTCCGGCGAAGCGGAGCAAACCGTTATCCCCCACCGTCACGTTGCCGTGCAGAATGGTTTTCTCACAGCAGTTTGTCAAGCCGTTCCACCGCCTCTCTCGTATTCTCGCGCGATCCGAACGCCGTCAGCCGGAAGTACCCTTCGCCGGCGCGTCCGAATCCTTCGCCGGGAGTACCGACCACCTGCGCCTCGTGGAGAAGTTCGTCGAAGAATTCCCACGATCCCATACCGCCCGGGCATTTCAGCCACAGATAGGGCGAGGAGGTCCCGCCGGTAAAGAAGACGCCCTTTTTGGTCAGCAGCTCCGCGATCAGCGCGGCGTTCTCTTTATAGTACGCGATGTTCGCCATACACTCCGCCATCCCCTCGTCCGAGAGCGCGGCTTCGGCGGCTCTCTGCACGACGTAGGGAACGCCGTTGAACTTGGTCGCCTGGCGCCTCTCCCACATGGGTTTGACCCGACCGAGCGCCGCGGGAACGATGGTCCAGCCGCAGCGCGTGCCGGTAAAGCCCGCGGTCTTCGAGAGCGAGCAGAACTCCATGGCGCAC
>JAGCYR010000161.1 GCA_017960705.1 Clostridia bacterium
GAACGCTTGAAACGACGCAGCGCGCTGTCGATCGTTTCGTTCTCTTTCACTCTGATTTCTGCCATTCTGTTTCCCCCCCTTCGCTTTGACAAGAGGCAATCTTGTTACCGTCCTGCTATATTATACACACGGGAATAGGTTTTGTCAATAGTTTTTTGCCGAAAAAAGCCGTCTCTTCGTCGGGTCAATCTGCTTTGACGCTCTCGCGCGCCGCGGTGAGCGTGTTTTTCATCAGCATCGTGATGGTCATAGGACCCACGCCGCCAGGGACCGGGGTGATCGCCGACGCAAGTTCCGTGATCGGCTCGAAATCGGCGTCGCCGCATAGTTTACCGTCGGGCAGACGGTTGATCCCGACGTCGATCACGACGGCGCCCGGTTTGACCATATCGGCTTTGAGAAAACGGGGTTTTCCGATCGCAACGACGATTATATCCGCCCGTTTGGTATGCGACGCCAGATCCGCCGTTCTTGAGTGGCAGATCGTGACCGTCGCGTTCCGTTCAAGAAGCAGGAACGCCTGCGGTTTCCCGACGATATTGCTCCGTCCGATCACGACGCAGTCCTTCCCCGCCGGATCGATCCCGTAAGCGTCGAGCAACGCCATCACGCCTGCGGGCGTGCAGGGGAGAAAATGATAGTTGCCGAGCATGATCCGGCCGACGTTTTCGGGGTGGAACGCGTCGACGTCCTTTTCGGGTTTGATCTTGCGGATCACTTTGTCGGCGTCGATCTGCTTCGGAAGCGGCAACTGCACGAGGATCCCGTGGATCTTCGGATCTGCATTCAGCCGATCGAGCAACGCAAGAAGATCCTCTTCACGGGTATCTTCGGGCAATTCGTGCACTTCGGAATAGAATCCGATCTCCTCGCAGGCGCGGTGCTTGTTGCGGACGTATACCGCCGACGCGGGATCGTTCCCGACGAGCACGACGGCAAGACCCGGGGTCACGCCGGTCTTCTGCACGAACTCCGCGGTTTCGGTTTTCAGGGTCTCGCGGATATTTTTCGATACCTTTTTTCCGTCGATGATGGTTGCGCTCATTTCGCGTTTTCCTCCGTTTGATTGATGGGTTCTCTCGCAGTTTCCTTGCCCTGCCGGATGCGGATCAGTTTGACCGTCATCCAGGTCGTGGCAATCACAAACGCCAGGAACCCGACGATGACCGAGATCTTATTGTACCAGACCTCGAGGTGCGGGATCAGGTAAAGCGAATCGCTGCGGAGCAGTTCGATGAACATTCGCCCGAACCCGTACCACGCGAAAACGAGATGAAAGACCTGTCCGTCATACTTTCTGTGTTTGTAAAACAGATTGATCAGAATGAACCCGATGATGTTCCAGAGCGATTCGTAGAGGAACGTCGGGTGAACGAACACCGTCGCGTAGCCCGTGTTCGCGTTGCAGAGTCCCATCCGGCAGAAGATCGAGGTCTCGCTCCCGAACGCTTCCCCGTTCATAAAATTGCCCCATCTGCCGATCGCCTGCGCCATGATCAGCGACGGGCAAACGCAGTCGGCAAACTTCATGAAGCTGATCTTTTTGATCCGCGTCATCACGAAGACCGTGATCCCCCCGGCGATAAGCCCGCCGTAGATCCCGAGCCCGCCTTCCCAGATGGCGATCACGTCGTAGAAGCTGTGGAACTCGTCCAGTTTTGTCAGAACGTAGTAGAGCCGCGTTCCGATCACGCCGAAAACGACGGTCGGCAGCCCGATGTCGAGCAGAAGATCGAGGTTCCAGCCGAATTCCTTGATCCTGTAATTGATATAGACGAACGCCAGAACGATTCCGAGCGTGATGAACAGGGCGTACCACGCGATATCGAACCGACCGAAAAGCGTGAGCGCGACGCTGTTGACCTTGAACTCGCCGATCCCGAGCCCCGGAAAAGAGATGGTCGAGATCCGCTCGGCTGCTAGATAACTCATTCTTCGTCCTCCGTTTCGTTTTGGTTTTCCGAATCCGGCATAACGACCGTCAGATTCAGACGGTCGGGGGAAAACAACTCCCGCAGTACGCCGTTTACGTAATCGGTCGAGAGCGTTTCGAAGAGCGACGCCTCGACGTAGGGATCCTCCCAATCGGGCATCGCGTCGCAGAACGCGCCGACAAGTTCCTCCGCGTCGTCAAACGAGGAAACGTTCTCGGCGTAATGCGCGCGGCAGAGACGCGAAAAATCTTCGTCGGAGATCCCGTTGTCGATCAAACTGCGAATCCGTTCCCGAATCAGTTCGTAAACCTTTCGCGGTTCGGAGCTCTCCCCCGATACCGAGAGGAAGCAAACGCCGGGATTCCATTCGGTCATCCAGCGAAGCGGGTTCGTGACAAGCCCCTTGTCCTTCAGCTCGCCGTAAAGCGTGCCTGAATCCGAGAACAGATGCGCAGAGACGATCCCGAGCGCAAGCATCCTGCGTTGACGGTCCTGCGTGTCTTCGTACCGCTCGGGGAATGCGGTCGCCACGTTGAACAACGGTTTGCTCACCCGACGGCGGAACGTCCGGACGGTTTTGCAGACGCGCCCAGACTCGGCGACGGGAGCAACGCGGAATTCCCCTTCGCGGGATGGCATAGACACGTCCGAAAGCGACGTCAGCACGTCCTCCGGCGTAAGATCGCCCGCAACGAACAGCTGCATATTGCCGGTGTGATAAAACGCACGGTAAACGCCGTACAGCCGCGACGGAGTGATCGCCCTGATCGAAGCCGGCGTACCGACGATCTCGTCACGGATCGGATGGTCACGGTAAAGCCGACGGATCGAAGCGACAAACAGACGGGACGAGGGCGAATCGCCGTACATCGCCGCCTCCTGCAGGATGATCTTTTTCTCCATTTCGACGTTTTCGCGCGTGAAATATGGCTCTGAAACGAAGGTCAGCAGTTCTTTCAGCGACTCACCGAAGTTTTCCCGACAGTTGAAAAGATAACAGGTCGAGGTTCCGGTGGTGTAAGCGTTGGCGTCGGCGCCGAGATCGCTGAGCCGTTCCATCGCGTCGCTCCCGTCGGGATTGGCGAACAGTTTGTGTTCCAGAAAATGCGCGGTTCCGGCGAGAATCGGTCGGATCTTCTCCCCGTCGCGGTAGGATCGGTCGTAGGAACCGATCCCCACTCTGAGAACGGCGTAGAAGGTCGCGCGTTTTTTGGGGATCAGGTAGATCACGGGCGGCCCTTCGCGCCGGATCTCGTAGTATCTTTCCCGAAATTCGGGATGATCGTGCAGGATCACGTCAGCCATTTTGACCGCCTCCCTCCGGAGAAAGCAGATAAACGGCGTCGGGTCGGATCTTTTTCATAAACGCGGCGAGATCGTCGGACGTGATCTTCTCCCATCTTTCAAACAGTTTATCGAAATCGACCGTTCTGTTGAACAGACGGCGGAACAGTACGTAGCCGACCGTCGCGTCGACGCTCTCAAACACCGAAGCGACCGACATCTTGATATAGGCGAGCGCCGCCCTGACCAGAGCAGGATCGGTCTTCCCCGTTCGTACGGTCGACAGAACGCGCGAAACGGCGCGCTCGACGTCAAGTTCACTGTCGGGCGCGATCCCGCACATGATCACAAGATTCCTGTTCGAGGATCTGAGGGAAGAATGGATCGAATAGCAGAAGCCGTTCTTTTCGCGCACCTCGGAAAAGAGCAGCGCCATCGGAGCGTCGGACAGTACGGCTGAGAGCACCGTGAGAATCTCGGCTCCTGGCTCCGTAAAACCTACCGGCAGCCGGTATGAAAGCCCGAGCATCGCCTGTTTGCCGTCGGTCTCCTCGCGTACGCGGAGGACCGGACGGTGCGGCGCACGGCGAGGCAGGCAGTTCTTCCCCGCAAGCGGTCTCCGCTCGGTCAGGATCTCCCCGAACAGTTCTCCGATCAAGTGCGCGATCTCCTCCGGTTTGAGCGAGCCCTCATATACGAAACGGATCTCGGAGCGGTACAGCATCTCGCGATAGCGGCGCCAAAGAAACTCCGCCGTGATCTGTTCGACCTCTTCCACGGTTCCGTAGTCGGGAACGTCGTATCGGTCGGGGTCAGCGGTGATCTCAATAAGCCGCGTCATCGCGTAGGCGTTCTTGTTGTTCCTGATCGCCTTGATCTGGTCGAGCAGGGTCGTTTTTTCCTGTTCGATCACGTCGATCGGGAACTTTCCGTTTTGATCCAGCGCCGGACGCAGGATAGCCCCTGCGACGGTCGCAAGTACCTCGCGGGTAAACGAGGGGATCCCGTGCACGTAGGGCTCGTCGAGGAATGTCGCCTGAAACGTCGCCGCGCGAAAATCCCCGTATCTTGACGATTGGAGCGAAAGAGACGTCGAATAGAGTTCCTCCATCCGTCGGGAAAACAGCGTATGGGTCGGGTAATCCCGGGATGAACGGAACAAAAGGCGCGAGAGCATCGCGTCGGCGGCGGAACGTCCCCGCCTGATCTTATATTTGAATCCGACGGCAAAGGCGGCGTTTTTATAATCCTCCGTCGGAACGTAGTCCAACAGAACGCCGGGACAGAGCGTCAGGGTCTTGATTTGAATCATACGATCTCCCCGTCGGTTCGGGGCTTCTCCCTTTTTACGTAACAGTATTATTATACTTATTTCTCCCCCGTCTGTCAATCTTTTTCACGATGCGAAGATAAAAGAAACGCCCCAGACGGAGGTGTTTCCGTTTGGGGCACTCTTTTTCGATTCAATCCCCGATCTGATGACCGAGGAACGCGGCGGCGGTCGTGATCAGTTTGCTCTCGACGTCCTCGCCTACGCTCTCTTTCTTTTCGTCTCCGCCGGAGAGCGAGCAGACGCATCCGACCACGTCTCCGTCCGATAGGATCGGCATCGCCACTCGAACGAATCCCGTCATTCCCTCGTCGATCAGGGCGATCCTGTCCCCGCCGGCGTCGTAGGAGTAGAGTGATCTTCCCTCCATCACCTTTTCGATCTCGGGGGTCAGCTTCTTTTCGAGATACTCCTTTTTCGGCAGCCCCGAGACGGCGATCACCGCGTCTCTGTCGGTCACGGCGACGGTCAGCCCTCCCGTTTTGTGCAGCGTTTCCGCGTACTGCGTTGCAAAGGAGGTCAGTTCCCCGATGGGAGAATACTTCTTGAAAATGACCTCGCCGTCCCTGTCGGTGTATATCTCAAGGGGATCCCCTTCGCGGATCCGCATGGTGCGCCGGATCTCTTTCGGGATCACGACGCGTCCGAGATCGTCGATCCTGCGGACGATTCCGGTTGCTTTCATATCCGTTCTTTCCTTTCCTGTTTTCCTCTGAAACGGCAAACCCTGCGTTTCCCGCCGTTTACCGTCCGTGGCGTTATTGTTTGTCGTTTTTAGCGCGATTATCCGACCGAACCGAAAAACGGAACGGGGCATCTTTTTCCAAACAAAAAAACTACCGGCGAACTTTTCGCCGGTAGTTTAAAAAGATTACCGATCTTCTCGGAAATACGGAAGCCCGAGACTTGCGGGGGGTTGATTCTCGCGTCTGTTGCGAATGCTGGAAATGATCAGGACGATGATCGTAACAACGTACGGCATCATCTTGAAAATGTCGGTCGTCCCCGCGCCGAAGATCGACGCGATCGGACCGGTCAGCTTTACGCCGAGGATATAGAGCCCGCCGAACAGGATCGAACCGAGGATCGCGAGATTCGGCCTCCAGATCGCGAAGATCACTATCGCGATCGCAAGCCAACCGCGATCTCCGAACCCGGCGCTCGACCAGAGCCCGCCGAGGTACTCCATCACGAAATGAAGCCCGCCGAGCCCCGCGAT
This sequence comes from Clostridia bacterium, assembly GCA_017960705.1. Lineage (GTDB taxonomy): Bacteria > Bacillota > Clostridia > Oscillospirales > CAG-272 > UBA1740. The sequence continues at coordinate 5,768 of JAGCYR010000161.1, forward strand.
GGCGGCTCCGATGATCGTCGCTCCGTACTTGTACGCCGTCACGTTGATACCGACCGCGTCCGCCGTCGCCGGATTTTCTCCGACGGCGCGGAGGTGAAGACCGGGGCGCGTCCGTTTCAGGAAATACGCGGCGAACAGGGCGATGAAGATCGCAAGGTAGGTCAGAAAACCGTACGAGAAGAGAATATTCCCGAGCCAACGGATCTTTTCCGGAAAAACGGGAAACGATTTGCGGAACAGCGACCCGGTCGCGATCAGCGAGATGTCCGGGGTTTCGCTGTGGGCAAGCTTCGTCAGCGACTGACCGAGATAGCTCCCGAGCCCGGTCCCGAATGTCGTCAGCGCAAGACCGGTCACGTTCTGATTCGCACGAAGCGTGATGGTCAGGAAGCAATAGATAAGCCCCATTAAAGAAGACCCGAACAAGGAACAGATCAGGGGAATGAATACCCCGAGGAACGGATTGATGGGAGCGCCGTGCAGGGAATTTTCGTAGAGGAAAGAACCGACGATCCCGCTGATCCCTCCGACATACATGATACCCGGGATACCGAGATTGAGGTTGCCCGATTTCTCCGTGACGATCTCGCCGGTGGCGCCGAACAGAAGCGGAATGCCCTGCTGGACCGCGGCAACGATCATACTTACAATGTTCATTCCGCTTTTCCCTCCTTTCTGTTCTTGGGAAGATGGACCCGCACCCTGTAGTTGATGAAGAACTCGCAGCCGATGATGCAGAACAGCACGATCCCGACGAGAACGTCCGCGAGGTTATCCGAGATCTGGGCGTACGCCGTGGACAGTTCTTTGGTCCCGCGCTCGACGAACACGATAAGGAACGACGTCAGCGCCATATAAGCCGGATTGAAGTGCGCAAGCCAGGTCACCATGATTGCCGTAAAGCCCCTGCCCCCGGCGGTCCCGGTGGAAAGAGAATGGTCGGTCCCGGCGACGAGGACCAGTCCCGAGATCCCGCAAAGAGCCCCGGACAGGATCATCGTTCGGATAATGACCTTTTTCACGTTGACGCCGATATACCGCGCCGTATTCTCGCTCTCACCCACGACCGAGATCTCGTAGCCGTGCTTGGAATACTTCAGATAAACGTAGAGCAGAACGGTAAGGACGGCAACGATCAGGATGTTCATCAGGTACTGCTGACCGAAAATCGACGGGAACCATCCGACGCGTTTGTTCGCTCCGAGCAAATTGATGACGCCGGTATAGTTCATTCCCTTACTGGCGCCCCAGCCGAAATGAAGGATACTGAAACTGATCAATTGGGCGGCAACGTAGTTCATCATCAGGGTGAACAGCGTTTCGTTCGTTCCGAAGAACGCTTTGAAGATCGCCGGTATCACGCCCCACAGAGCCCCTCCAACGATACTTGCAACGATCATCAGAAGAACGAGAACGGGGACCGGGACCTTTCCCGTCAGGGTGATAAGCACCGCGGCGCAGCCGAACGCGCCCATCAGGACCTGTCCCTCGGCGCCTATGTTCCAAAAATGCATCCGGAACGCCGGGGTAAGAGCAAGCGCGACGCAAAGCAAAATGGCGACTTCCTGCAATATGGTCCACAGTTTGGTCACCGAGAAAACGAGTTTGTTCTTCTTGACGACGGCGAGGGTGTTGACGAACATCGTCTTGTAAAGAACGAAGATGTTCGCTTTCGTCAACGCGGCTGTAATGATCCCGGAGATCAGAAGCGCAAGCAGGATCGCAGCCGCGCGAACGAGATACGATTTCCACCAGGGCATGGCGTCCCGCTTGGAGATCTGAAGCAGCGGCTCGCTGACTTTCTTTTTGGTTTCGTTCATTCCCTTATCTCACCATCCCTTCGGAAAAGGAAACGGTTTTCGTCATCAGAGAACCGATCTCTTCTTTGTCTGCTTTCCGCCCGTCCACGATTCCAGTGATCTTGCCCGATCCGATGACGAGTATCCGGTCGCAAAGTTCGATCAGAACGTCAAGGTCTTCCCCGACGAAAATGACCGCAGTCCCGTTCGCTTTCTGAACGTTGAGCAGATTATAGATCATATAGGACGAATTGATATCGAGCCCCCGGACGGGATACGCCGCCATCAGGACCGTCGGAGACGACGCGATCTCGCGCCCGACCAGGACTTTCTGGACGTTACCGCCCGAAAGACGGCGGACCGGGGTCGAGGTGGACGGGGTCACGACCTGCAGATCCTGGATGATAGTCTCGGCAAGGTCCTTCGGCTTTTTCCGATCGACGAAGATCCCCGAGCCGCGCCGATAGGAACGCAGCATCATATTGTCGATAATGTCCATATTCCCGACCAGCCCCATTCCGAGACGGTCCTCGGGGACGAAGGACAGCCGGACGCCGAGCTCGCGGATCTGCATCGGCGTTTTGTCGCGAAGATCGACGGTCTCTCCGCTTTTGGGATCTACGTACGAGATCGTCCCCTCGGACATCTTCTGCAAGCCCGCGATCGCTTCCAGAAGTTCTCTTTGCCCGCTTCCCGCGATACCCGCGATACCGAGTATCTCGCCGGACCGGGCGGTAAAACTGATATGATCAAGAACCTTGACCCCCTCGCGGTTCATCACCGTCAGATCGGAGATCGTCAACCGATCCACGGGGTTCACGGGTTCCGTACGTTCAATGTTCAGGGTGACCTTCTTGCCGACCATCATTTCGGTCAAGGAGGATTCCGTGGCGTATTTCGTGTCTACGGTACCGATATGACGTCCCTTCCGAAGAACGGCGACGCGATCGGAAAGCGATAAGACCTCGTGCATTTTGTGCGTGATAATAATGATGGATTTGCCGTCCTCCTTCATCTTCCGAAGGACCGAGAACAGCGTTTCGGTCTCCTGCGGCGTCAGAACGGCGGTCGGTTCGTCGAGGATCAGGATGTTCGCCCCGCGGTAGAGGACCTTGATGATCTCGACCGTCTGCTTTTCGGAGACGGACATATCGTAAATCTTTTTATCCGGATCAATGATAAACCCGTATTTGTCTGCGATCGCCCGAACCTGTCTTTTGGCTTCGGACAGATTATACCTTCCCTTATCCTTTAAGCCGAGAATGATATTCTCCGTTGCGGTGAAAACGTCGATCAGTTTGAAATGCTGATGGATCATTCCGATCCCGTAGGAAAAGGCGTCCTTCGGCGAGCGGATAACGGCGTGCTGACCGTTGATATACATCTCTCCGGCGTCGGGATAGTAGATACCAGCGATCATATTCATAAGCGTAGTCTTTCCGCTTCCGTTTTCGCCGAGAACGGCAAGGATCTCCCCCTGCAGAACGTCAAGATCAACGTCGTCGTTGGCAAGGATCCGTCCGAATCTTTTAGACACGTGTTTCAATTCAATAACGGTTGTTTCGTTCACTTTTTCCCTCCGGAGTAGGAATCTGTGTTCTTTCAAGGAGAAAAAGGCGGAGCAACAGCCCCGCCTTTTTCAGTCGGAAAATCAGTATGCGGAGTTGAGCCAGGTGATACCGTCGATCTGAATATCGAAGTACGGAGCGGAACGGTACTCGGATTCATGGAAGTAACCGCCGGAGATCGCTTCGGTATCGGGGGTGAACTTATCGTCGGTATCCACGTCGGCCTTGTAGGTGGTCAGCGCGTTACCGTCTTTCTTGAAGGTAGCGGTATCGAAGACCTTGGTCTCGCCGTTCAGGAGCTTCGTCTTGACTTCGGCGATCTTGGCGGCGGTACCGGCGGCAGCGGCGGTCTCGTTGATCTCGGAAAGGATGACCGAGCCGGTCTGGATCGTGCCGGTCCAGTCGGTATCGATCTTATCGCCCTTGATCGCGCAGTCGATGATGTACTTGAAGTAAGGAGTCCAGTCGATCGCGGAGGAGATAATGAAGGTGTTGGGACCGACGGCAGCGGTCGAGCCGTTGTAGGAGACGTTGGGAACGCCGGCAGTCTCGCACGCGGTCGGAGCGCCCATCGAGTCGGCGTGCTGGGAGATAAGGACGCAATGCTCGGTGTTGATCAGGGTCTCGGCGGCCTCTTTTTCAAGGGCGAGATCGTACCAGGAACCGGTGAACTGGACCTTCATGGTCGCGCTCGGACAAACCGAACGGGCGCCGAGGAAGAACGAAGTGAAGCCGGAGATAACTTCCGCGTAGGACCATGCGCCGACGTAACCGATGACAGCCTGATCGGCGGTGATTTTGCCGGCTGCAATCATCTCGTTCAGCTTCAGACCGGCGGCGATGCCGGCGAGATATCTGCCTTCGTAAATGGAAGCGAAAGCATTCGAGAAATTGTCAAGATTCTCGGTGTGAGCCATCGTACCGGTAGCATGGCAGAACCGGACGTTCGGGAACTCCTGAGCGGCCTGGAGCATGAACTGCTCGTGACCGAAGGAGTCGGCAAAGACGATGTTGCAGCCCGCCTCGGCAAGTTCCTTCGCGGTGTTGTAGCAAGCGGCGGTCTCGGGGATGTTGGTTCTCAGGATGACCTGATCGTCACGGAGACCCAGCGCCTCTTTGGCTCTGTTGGCAGCGTCGATGAAGTTCTTGTCGTAGGTGGAGTTTTCGTCGTGCAGGAAGATGAAGCCAATCTTAAGGTCTTCCTTCGCGACGGGCTCGAAACTCCCTTTGTTTCCGCCGCAGGACGCGAACGAAACGCAAAGAGTAGCGAGCATAAGGACCGTCAGGGTAAGCGCGAGAATTTTCTTGAACATTTCTTTTTCCTCCATAAATTTTATTACAGAAGCAACGCTTCAGGTAACCGTTTGTGCGCGGGGAAAGGAGGGCTCGTCCGTTTCAAAAAACGAAAAACCGTCGGATCGGGACCACAGGTCAACTCTTCGACTGGTTCGTTTTTATTACGAGAATATTATACAGGAAACGCGCGTGAAAAGCAATCCGCATTTTGCACAAAGTTATTTGCATTTCATAAAAAAATCCGTCAATGCGTACAAGCGGGGGAAAACGCACCCCCTCTTTCTTTGTATAGAATTGTCTATTTTGCGCGCAAAGTAGCCGATCAACGCAGGATTCTCCGGCAAAAAACGGGGATCCAGAGACGCCCCGTTTATATCCTTTCGACCGTCGCGCCTTTGTGCATTTACGACAAACGGTCCGCGCCCCGGGCGACCGGAAGCGATTTCGGGCAACTTTTGCAAGCTTTTCGTGCGAAAAAGTTACAAAACCGCAATTCCGGTCATTGATTTTTTGTTTTCCGTATGGTATACTTTTACCGTCAACGAAACCATACGACCGAAAGGGGCAAACAGTATGAACAAAACCAGGATCGGCGTACTCGGCGTCGGTAATATGGGTATGTCGCACGCCAAACGCATTCTCAAAGGAAACGTTCCGCACATGGAACTCGCCGCCGTCTGCGATACCGACCCGGCGCGTCTTGCCGCGTGCAGCGAGAATCTCCCCGGCGTCCCGCAGTTCAAAACCTGCGAAGATATGATCGCGAGCGGACTTTGCGATTCCATTCTGATCGCGGTCCCCCACTACGACCACGAAAAGTACACGGTCGAGGCGTTCGAGGCGGGGCTTCACGTCTACTGCGAGAAACCCGGCGCCGTCTACACGCTGCAGGGGCTCCACATGATCGAAGCAGCGAAAAAGAGCGGCAAAGTCTTCTGCGTCGGATTCCAGCAGAGGACCAATCCCACCTTCCGCAAGATCCGCGAAATGGTGCAGTCGGGCGAACTCGGACAAATCAAAAAAGTGATCTGGATCGTGACCAACTGGTACCGCCCGCAGGCGTATCACGACAGCAGCTCGTGGCGCTCCACCTGGAAGCTCGAGGGCGGCGGGACCATCGTCAACCAGAACCCGCACAACATCGACCTCTTCCAGTGGATGTTCGGTATGCCCGACGAGGTGCTCTCGACCATCGATTACGGCAAATACTACGATATCGAGGTCGACGACGACGTGAGCGTTATGATGAAATACAAGAGCGGCACCGTCGGTCTCTACACCACCTCGACCGGCGAAATGCCCGGTACCAACCGCCTCGAGATCTCCTGCGATATGGGTAAGATCGTGCTCGAGCACGACGAACTGACCTTCTGGCGCAACGAGGTCTCGGAGCGCGAGTTCAACAAGACCAACACCGCCGTTTTCCCGTCCATCAAGAACGAGAAGATCAGGATCGAGACCCCGAAGCTTGAGATGCAGCAGCACGACGCTCTGCTCGAAGACTTCGCGTCCGCCGTCTGCTGCGGGACGCCCCTGCTTGCCCCCGGCGTGGAGTGCATCAACGAGTTGACCCTCGCCGACGCGTTCTACTATTCCGATTGGCAGGGACAGAAGTGGGTCGACACCAAGAACTTCGACCACGAGGGCTTCTACCGCGCGCTGAAAGACAAGATCGAGAAATCGACCTACGTCAAGAA
>JAGCYR010000162.1 GCA_017960705.1 Clostridia bacterium
CCAACGGGCCTGGTAGCGGAAGTCGGATTTGAACCAACGACCTGTCGGGTATGAACCGAATGCTCTAGCCAGCTGAGCTCTTCCGCCATGTGTGCCAATCGGTTTTGCCCGAATATTATATCACGGCGCGGGGGGCTTGTCAAGGGGTTTTCGGCTTTTTTCTCTCTTGACGCCGGGAGAGCGGAACGGCGGCGGCGGGGAAGGCGTCGGACGGGGTTCGCGCGGCGTTCGCGTCACTTCCTCCGGAGCTTGTGCCAAAGCCATTTGAGGGGCGGGACGTGCGAAAGGACGCGGCGGATCAGTTTGCCGGTCCTGATGCGGAGCCAACGGAGAGGGTAGGCGGCGTGGTTCAGGCGGACGTAGAGCCGGTAGCGGCGGCTGTCGGCGGAGACGAAGCGCTCGCCGCGCCAGAAGCCGGTCATCACGCCGACAAGATCCTCGTCGGTGATCCCGTACTCGGTGTAGTCGCAGTTGTCGCCGCGCATCGCGTAGTCGCTTTCGCGGACCTTCACGACCCGGTGAAGAACGCTGGTTCCGTCGGCGCGGGTGTAGAGGGCGACGTCGTACTTCTTCAACCGTCCCGTAGGCTTTTCGACGAGGATATTGTCCTTGCCGCCGCGGAGCATCGGGCGCATACTCTTGCCGAGAGGGGTGCTGACGTAAACGCCGACCTCCTCGAGCACCCGCCGCTTGGCGTCGCGGTTCGTCCGATCACTCAAGGAGCAGCCCCGCTTTCCGAAGCTGACCGACGAACTCCGTCACGTTCTTTTTGGCGGTCTCGCGGTCCACGTCGTAGACGTCGAGCAGTTTGTCGACGATCTTTTCTTCGGTCGTTTCCTCCTGCAGCGCCTCCCAGATCTCCTTGCCGGAGCCGCCGAGGGTGATCATTCCGTGAAACTTTTTGGCTGTGGCGCCGGTCGCGACGGCAAAGGTCTTTCCCCCCACCTCGCGGACGACGAAACCGGGCACGATTCTCATAGTTCTATCCTTTCACGACGGTATATGCCGTCTTATTCTCCGAAGATCCTCCGCTTCGCGACGACGGCGGAGCCGACGTCGGGGGTGCAGGCGAGCCGATACAGACCGACCCTCGCGAGCATCTTATCGGCAAGCGTCAGGGTCGCCGCAACGGTCTCGGGGTCGCTTTCAAGCAGGATCTGGTTCATCACGGGGATCGCCGCGTCCGCGGGGGAGAGCGGAACGATCCGATTTTCCTTCCCGCGTTCAAGGAACACGACGGCTCTCAGCGGCAGCCCCACGTTGCGGCTCCAGCCCTCCTTGCCCGACCACGGCGTGCCGTAGGCGAACAGGGTTCCGTCCTCACCGAAACGGAGAACGGGCTTGTCGCCGTTGACGATCCCGACGTCGCTCCCGAACGAGCGTTTCCAGTTCTTGATGTGCGTGCTCTTGCCGGTGCCGCTCGGCGCGGTGAAGGCGATCGCCTCTCCCTTGTACGAGATCACGGCGGCGTGGAACAGAAACGCGCCGTAGGTGGGCAGGCGGTGCGCGATCTCGCGGATGGCGGCAAGACTCTCGAAATACCCGTCGTCTGCGCCCGCGGGAAACTCGACGGCGTTCTGCTTCTCGGTTGCGATCATCTCTTCGGTGACCGTCACGGTGAAGTCGGGGGTCCCGTCGGTTCGGTACGCGGTACAGTGCTTTGAGAGATAGGGGTGGCGGTGTTCGATCCCGATCACAAGACCGGCGATCCCGACGATCAGCATAGCCCGTTCCCCCTCTGCGTTTATTCGCCTTTATTATAGCACGGTTTTTCCGATTCTGTCAAGAGAATACCACCTCATCCGGCGACGCGCGCCACCTTATCCAGTCACCGTCGAATCCCGTTTGCGTGTCGCTCGCATGTTCGCTTCTTCAAACGGGTTCTTTGGGTGACACCGCTTTTCCAAAACTCTCCGCCGGATAGTTTTGGTGTCGCTAACCCTCAAGGGGAAGGCAAGGGACGGAAGCGACGAAAAAACCGCGGCGCCGCAAAGGGCGCCGCGGTAAATGGGGAATGAGGACCCCGGGGCCGTCAGAGGTGGGGACCCGAGAAGATATCGTCGGACCAGTTGTCGGTCCCGTCGTAACCGCCGGACGAGGTGAGCATATCGCCCGCGTCAAGCGAGACGATTTTGATTTCGGGGGCAAGGTATTCTTTTTTCTCGTTATTCATTTCTTCTCTCCTTTCGGCGGGTCAGTCGAAGAGGATCGTCGCCATAACCGGCAGATGGTCGGACGGGTAGGTCGTGCCGCCGTTGTCGATCCGGTTGTCGATCGCCGTATAGGACATAGCGGTCGCGCTGCCTTGGGTCATAACGTAGTCGAAGACGTAATGCTGACGCGTCGTGCGGCTGTTCGCGAGCGTCCCGCCGGTATCGCCCTTGACTTTGGCGCTGTCACGCGTGATCTCGTAGCCGGCGTCGGTGAAGAGCGCCATATTGACCTTGCCTTGACCGCCGGAGTAGGCGGAGTTCATATCGCCGACGATCACGGTGCAGTCGCAGTCGATATTCTGTTCTTCGATCCACGCGAGCAGGGTACGGATCTCGTAGCGGCGCATCTTATCGTCCTCTTCGTGTCCCTCGCCGGTCCCACCGTAGTGCAGATGCGTGTTGATGAAGAGGATCTTCTTGCCGGTCGCGATCTCCCGAAGAACGGCGTAGTGGAAGATGCGCCCGTGGGTATCGACTGACTGACTCACACTCTCGGTGTTCGGGACGCCGAGGGAAGACGCGACCGACTTGTACTTGTACGTCCCTTCGGAGACCTTCGTGAACTTGTCGGTCTTGTAGAAGATCTCCACCCGCTCGGATCCGTCGGTGGCGGCATCCCCCTTCAAACGGGTGTAGCCGTTTGACGTCAGGGCGGAGAAGTAACCGTTCCAGTTGTCGTCGGCTTCCTGAAAGCCGACGATATCGGGAGAAGCGCTCCGGACGGTCTGCATCGCCATCTCGGGATCTCTGCCGTTCCAGCCCGGACCGCCGTGACCGTACACCTCGATGTTGTAGGACATCACGGTAAAGGAACCGGGAATGCGGAAGCCCTCGAGCGTCGCGCGCTGCTCCGCCGTGTAGGGGCTGTATTCCGACGTGTACGCGACCTGATACCGGTACTCGCCGTCCTCGGTATCCGAGAGGTCGAGCAGCGCCGCGTCCGCCACGCGGAAGATGGAGCGGGAATTATCCTCTTCGAAGTAGTTGGAATAGTAGTAGGTATTTCCGTTGATCTCGATATAGGTGATCGCGGAGAACGCGCGGCCGTAGTTGGCTTCCAATACGTTTGAGAGCACGCAGTTGATCTTATACGCCGCCCCGTCTTCGGTTTCGAGAATGGTAGCCGCTTCGATCTTGCGATACTTTTTGCCTTCGGGAAGCGCGCCGCAGCCGTCGAGCGCCTCTTTGGTGAAGTCGAGGGAGTTGGCGGTCAGGTAATCGGTCGGGGTGATGAACATACCGACCTTGACGTTCGCGTTGCCGTATTCCGCCCGCAGCCCGTCGAGGAAGTCCTTGCCGATGACGCCGGTGAAGCGAAGTCCCGTCGGGACGTCAAGCCGCACCGCCGCGCCCGCCACGGTGTCCAGCACGAGGCGTCTCGCGTAGGTCAGCCCTTTGTAGATCTTCAGGTTCGCGACGGTCGCGGTGTAGGTCGCGTCGGGCGTCTGGTTTGCGTCGATCGCTCTCACGTAGAACCGGGCTCTGACGCGGGCGCCGTTCCAGGTAGTGTTTTCGTACCGAACCGATCTGACGAAGCCGAACGAACCGTTCGATTGCTTCACGTAAAGCCCGAGCGTCTGCGCGTCGTAGTCCATCGTCACGACGAAGGTCTGCGTCGCGGTCTTGTCGACGTCGGTGCAGTTCGCCCAGTTTTCGCTCTCTTTGTCCGACGCGCCGACCCGCCGGCTGTTCCAATCGTACCAGTAGATATTGCCGTCGCCGTCAAGGACCAGCGCGTTGTTGCCGTCCAGCTGAACGCCGAAGCCGACGTTCCCGCACCCGAAGGTCAGATCGAAAACGAAACTGTATTTGACGCCGCCGTAGAGCGGGAGGGCGTCGACCGTGTAGTCGCCCCACATGGCGCGCTTGTTGCCCGCGTTCTTCACGGTGAAGCGCACGGAATCGTTGCCGAGGATATTCACGGTCGCGTCGTCGTTGGAGGTATCGGCGAACGCGGGATGATAGCCGCCCGCGTTGAAGTTCACGGTATGGAGCAGCGCGTTCTCCGCGGCGGCGTTATAGGCGGTCAGACCGATCGCCGTCGGGTCGAGAACGTCGACCGCGTCTCCCTTGCAGATCGTGAAGTCGGAGATGGTCGCGGTCTCGTTCGCGTTGGAGCCCTTTGCGAAGAAATACGCCTGCAGAGAGGTCTCGCCGTCCAAGGTCGTATCCGCCAGAACCGTCTCCAAAACCGGCGCGTACAATCCGTTCTTCACCTTGACGTAGAGGGCGACGGTCTTCGTGTCGTAATCGAAGGTCACGGCAAAATCCTGTTCCGACCCGTCCACGTCGGTCTTGTCCGCCCAGGAGATCCACCCTTTGACGGTGGCGGTCGTCTGTCTTGAATCGTACCGGTACAGGGTCGCGGTGCCGTCGCCCTTGACGACCACGCCATGCGTGCCGTCGATATAGAATCCCGTATAGATATTATCCGAGAGCGCGAGGTGATAGAAGAAGGTGTACTCCGCGCCCGCGGACAGCGGGAAGAACGTGCCGGAGAGGGGCGCGCCCCAGATCCCGCGTTTGGAGTCGGTCGAGAGGGAAGTCAGGGTGACCGTTCCGCCGTCGATCTCGACGCCGAGATCGTTATAGTCGTTGTTGTTGATGAGAGACGGCGAGCGCGTCATCATGGCCGCGTTTTCGAAGTCCACGGTCATCATTTCGTCGCTGTCGGCGTGCGAGCGGTATTGCAGGAAATACGCGTCTCCCGAGACCAAACTCAAAGCGGACGATTTGTAGACGTTCAGGTTGCTGACGGTCACCGTCTGGTTGAGCTGCCCTTCGACGGGGTTGCGGAAGAAGCCGAGGACCACTTCGGGGTCGCCGTCGCTCCACCGCATCATACTTCTCTGGCTCGCGTTCAGTTCGCGGATCAGTTTCCACGTCGCGCCGTCCCTGACGTAGAGTTTATAGGTCGAGACGTCGTAATAACTGCCGGTTTTGGTATTGGCGACCGAAAACTCCACGGCGTAGCTCTGCGCGCCGTCGCCGCCGCCGGTATAGGTCTCTTCACCCGCCACGGCGGTCAGATTGATCCCGCCGTCGCATTGACCCGCGCTGGTCTTTTTCTGTCCGGGGGTGAAGATGAAACCGGTCTTCCAATCGGGGAAGAAGCCGACGTACTGATCGGCGTTGCTGCCCTCGAGCGTGAAGGTGATCGTATAGGAACACCCGATCGCGGTATAATCCGTCGTGTTGAGTTCGCCGCGCCACGCGCACCCTCTTGCGTCGGCTCCGCTCTGGGGTCTCAGCTTGACGTTGCTTCCGTCGCTCGCCACGCTCGCGTTCATGCCGCACCACGCGCCGCCGGGAGTCCACACGCCGGAGGTGCCTTTGAAGTTCGCCCGATAGAGCAGATCGCCGTCCTGCGCCGCTTCGTACGCCGTCACGCCGAGGGAGTCGGCGCAGAGCCCGCGATAGACCTTCAGATCGCTGACGGTCACGGTCTGGTTGAGCTGACCTTCGACGGGGTTGCGGAAGAAGCCGAGGACCACTTCGGGGTCGCCGTCGCTCCAGCACATCTGGCTTCTCTGGCTCGCGTTCAGTTCGCGGATCAGCGTCCATTCCACGCCGTCTCTCACGTAGAGTTTGTAGGCGGAGACGACGTAGTAATTGCCGTTCTTCGTGCTGCCGACCGAGAACTCCACGGCGTAGCTCTGCGCGCCGTCGCCGCCGCCGGTATAGGTCTCTTCACCCGCCACGGCGGTCAGATTGACGCCGCCGTCGCATTGACCCACGCTGGTCTTCTTCTGACCCGGCGTGATGATAAATCCGGTCTTCCAATCGGGGAAGAAGCCGACGTACTGGTCGTCGTTACTGCCGTCAAGAGTAAAGGTGATCGTGTAGGAACACCCGATCGCCGTATAGTTGGTGGTGTTGAGTTCGCCGCGCCACGCGCAGCCACGTGCGTCGCCCCCGCTCTGGGGCTTCAGCTTGACGTTGCTGCCGTCGGCGGCTTTGGTCGCGGTCATGCCGCACCACGCGGCGCCGGGGCTCCACACGCCCGACGTTCCGCGGAAGTCTGCCTTGTAAAGCAGTTCTCCGTCTGACGCCGCGGCGTAGGTTTTGTTGTACCCGATCGCGGGTTCGGTCGCGCTCACCTTGACCGGGAGCGAGACGAGCATCGGCAGGATCATAAGAAGCGCCAGCGCGATGCTGAAAAGCCGGAATGCCTTTTTCATGGGTCTCTCCTTTTTATCGTTTCGATCTGTCGTTTACGGGTCAGTAGTTCTTCGAGTACCCGTCGCCCGTTTCCGCGGGGGCGGGGTCGGTTTCGGGGGCGACCGTCGTTTCGGGCGGCTCCGATCCCGGCTCGGTCGAATCCTCCGTAACGGAGGTCGTACCGGTGGCGTCGGTCGGCGGTGCGCCGGTTGCGGACGTGCCGGAGAAGGTCACGGCGCACGACGAGAGAGCGGCGGTCAAAAGGAAAAGCGCGAGAGAAAACGCAAGCAGCCGCTTCAAACCGTCATCCCCTTTCTTCTGTTTTTCTTTAATTATAGCAAAGTTTCCCCGTGTTTTCAACGGAAAAAGCTCGGGCAAACCGAAAATGGCAGGATACACAAAAACCCCGTCCCCGAAACTGTTGAAAAAGACGGGGCGGGGCGGATCGCGTTCTTGCGGGCGACCCCCCGAAAAAGCGCCGTGAACACGGAACGGAAGCTTTTTTTCATGTCAACGGCGCGGCGTTTTCGGCGGGTTGCTTTTCTTTCCGTTTTGCAAGAAGCAATATGCCGCAAGCGCCAAAGCAAAGCCGAAACGCGACAAAAAACCGCGGCGCCGTTTGGCGCCGCGGGGGAAGGGAACCGTTTCCCGTATCAGGGGTGGGGACCCGAGAAGATATCGTCCGCCCAGTTGTCGGTCCCGTCGTAGCCGCCGGACGAGGTGAGCATATCGCCCGCGTCAAGCGAGACGATTTTGATCTCGGGGGCAAGGTATTGTTTTTTCTCGTTTTTCATTTTCTTACTCTCCTTTCGGCGGGTCAGTCGAAGAGGATGGTCGCCTTGACCGGCAGATGGTCGGACGGATAGCTCTCGCCGTCGTTGTCGATCTTGTTGTCCACGACCGTAAAGGACAGGGCGGAGACGTTGCCACGGGTCAGGATATAGTCGAAGATCCATTCCGGGCGGGTCGTTCTTCCGGTTGCTGCGAGCGTCCCGCCGGTATCGCCCTTGATCGCGGCGGAATCGCGCGCGACGGCGAATCCGCCCTCGTTTCTGTAAACGTCGATGACGCGTCTGCCGCGTCCTCCCTCGGCTTCCAGATAGTGCGCGTTCATATCGCCGAAGATCACGACGCCGTCGCATTGGTAGTTCTTTTCCGCGATCCACGCGAGCAGCAGGCGGACCTCGTACTGACGGACCGCGGCGTTCTCATCGGTGGAGGCGGTGTCGTCGGTATTTTTCCGGTAATGCAGATGCGTGCAGATCGCAAGGACGATCTTGCCTGTCTCTTTGTCCTGGAGCCGCGCCCAGACGAAGGTCCTGTACATTTTGTCGCGGCTGTTGTCCGCGCCGTTCGGATCGACGACGCCGTCAAAATGCGCGTCAAGACCGCCCCGGAAGGTTTCGTAGCCGCTGTTCAGCTTGTTGTATTTCGAGGTTTTGTAGAGGAGCTCGTTCCAAGCGTCTTTATTCGTGTTGCCCTGGACCTGACCGTAGCCGTTCGACTTCAGCGTATTGATATAGGACGGCCAGCCGTAATCCACTTCCTGCAGCCCCACGATGTCGGGGTCTTCCTCCAGGATGGTCTCGATCACCTTCCCGGGCGCTCTGCCGTCCCAGCTGCCCTCGTACATCTCGATATTGTAGGACATCACGGTAAAGGACTCGGCGGAGCTGAACCCTTCGAGCGTCGTACGCTGCGATTCGGTGTAGGGGCTGTATTTGGCGGTCGCCTCGACCGCATACTGATACTCGCCGGTCTGCGTGTCCGAGAGGTCGAGCAGCGCCGCCTCCGCCACGTACGAGATCGAGCGGGCGTTGTTGGCTTCGGAGTAGTCGGCGTAGTAGTAGGTGGAACCGTTCACCTCGATATAGGTGACGGCGGAGAACTTGCGGCCGTAGTTGGCTTCCAGCACGTTCGAGAGCACGCAGTTGATTTTGTAGGCGTTGCCGTCCTCGGACTCAAGGATGGTCGACGCTTCGATCTTTCTGTACTTCTTGCCCGCGGGCAGCGAGCCGCATCCGTCGAGCGCCTCCTTGGTGAAGGCGAGCGAATTGGCGGTCAGGTAGTCGGTCGGGGTGATCAGCATACCGATCTTGACGTTCGCGTTTCCGTACTCGGCTTTCAGTTCGTCGAGCAGACCTTTGCCGATATAGCCGGTGAAGCGGAGCCCCGTCGGGTTGGAGAGACGTACCGCCGCGCCGTCCGCGGTCTCGAGCACGTGACGGTCGCCGAATGCGGTACCCTTGTAGATTTTGAGGTTCGCGACCGTGGCGGTGTAGGACGCGTCGGGCGTTCCGGTGATGGCTCTGACGTTGATCCGGGGTCTGACGCGGGAGCCGTCCCAATCCTCCACGGTCCTCGTGATCGATCTTACGAAGGCAAAGGAGCCGTTCGACTGTTTGACGTAGAGATCAAAGGAATTCGCGTTGTAATCCATCGCCACGGCAAAGGTTTGCTTCTCGTCGGCGGGGACGTCGGTGTAGTCAAGCCAGTTCGTATTCGGTCCGGAGGAACTGTGCTTGTCGTTCCATCTGTACCAGTATGAATTTCCGGCGCCGTCGACCACAAGCGCGGTGGTCCCGTCTACCTGAATACCGACGCCGACGTTTTCGTGACCGAAGGTCACGTCGTAAACGAAGGTGTACTTGACGCCGTCGCTGCTGTTATACCCGCCGCTGTACAGCGGGAGCGTATCGACCAGATAGTTGCCCCACATGGCGCGTTTGTTGTGGTTGCTGTGGACCGTGAACGTGACGGCCGTTCCGTCGTTTGAGATCTCGACGTCGGCGCCCAGGTTGTTGGCGTCGGCAAAGTCGGGATCCCAGCCCGCCTGTTTGAAGTTCACGGTGCGGAGCAGGGAGTTATCCGACGCCGCTTGATAGGCGGTGTAGCCGATCGCGTTCGCGTCCAAAACCGGGACGGTTTCCCCCTTTTCGATCGAAACGTCCGAAACGGTGACGGTGTTGCCCGCGGTGTTGCCCGCCCAGAACGCGCAGTACAGGACGTCGCTGTCAAAGGTCAGCCCGGTGGCTTGGTTGATATAGACGTAAAGCCCGTTCCGGTGCTGACCGTAGAGCGTGATCGTTCCGGCGTCGTAATCGATCTCGACGGCGAAATTCTTGAGTTTGTTGCCGTAGTCGGTCTTGTTCGCCCAGTTGGCTTCGGTGCCGCTCATGGTCGACCAACTCTGATATTTGGTGTAGGTGCTGTTTTGGATGATCGCGATCCCCTGTTTGCCGTCGGGGTAGAAGGCGCACTTCATCCCGGCGTCCATCGTCAGGGTGAAATAGACGGTGTATTTCGTCCCGGCGGAAAGCGGGAAGGTCGCAGCGGGGAGAGCCGAGCCCCAGATGCCGCGCTTGTTGTTCGCGTTGATCGACGTAAACGTGACCGTGTTTCCGTTGTCGGTGACGGCTATATCCAGATCGTCGTTGTTGTCGGCTTGATCGCCCGTGATAAGGAAGCCGGGATCCATATACGCCGCGTCGAAGTCTACTGCGAGAAGTTCTTCGCCGTCCGCGATCTCCGCGTAGGGCGTCATCAGCACGCATTTCACCGAATCCAAAGCGTTCCCGTTCCATACGGCGGAGCCGTTCTCCCTAACGTTCGTGAACTCGCAAGCGGTCGCAACGGGTTTCGTACTGTCGGTAGCGCTTACAACGCCGATGAGTTTGCGCGCCGTTCCGCCGACCACGTTGACGTTGGAAACGGAGCAGCACGTCGCTTCGATCTGATAGGTATTTACGCTGCCGGGCGAGCATTTGCCGATCAGCGGAGCCGCGTATTCGCTCTTGCCGTTCGTATCGATCGTGCAGTTTTCGACCCGGCACTTGTTGAGTGTGATCGAGAGGTTCTTGCCGGATTTGGAAGTACCCGCGCAACCGATCAGACCGCCGATACCGGTCGCTCTCGTGCCGTTACCGGTTACCAGAATGTCGCCGTCGTTGACGCAGTTGGTCATCTCGATCGTGTAGTTGTAACCAAGCGTTCCGTCGTTGGTATAGCCGCCGATGAAGCCGCCCGCAACGCCGTACCCTTTGCTGGAACCGTTCCACCCCGTAATGGTACCGTGGTTGGTGCAATCGGTCATCCGAATGGTTGAACTGTTATCCCGATAAACGGCAACAAATCCGCCCGCATTTGAAGCGGTGATATTACCGTTGTTGACGCACTCGACGAATTCAACGGTACCTTGGACCATATAACCGATGAATCCGCCGAGCTGCCAGGTATTGTCGTTGGTCTGATAGTAATTCCCGTAGTTGACGCAATTCTCAAATCGAATCGTTCCCGCGATATTGAATTTGCGGATGAAAAGACCGCCGTAATTGCTTACACCCGAAGTGATGGAACGTTCGTTCTTGACGTTCCGGATGATCGAGGTCTCGCCCTCTTTGATCTCACTTGCCGTCGGTTCGCTTCCGAGCAAACTGGTTTGCCCCGTAACGGTAAACTCGTCACCGTCCGGAGCGGTCAGTTTGGAAACGGTGAAGTTCTCGATCAGAGAGTTGCCGTACGGCCAAACGAGAGATTTGACGTCGTTGGTCATATTGTAGATCGTGTGATTCTGACCGTCGAAAGTTCCGTAGACGTATCGATCTCCGAGGGTATTATACGTGGCGGGATCAAGGATGATATCATCCGTGAGCCGGATGGTCTCGGTGGGGTCTTTGCTGACGTTGTGCGCGGTCAACGCGTCGACCAGCTCCGCGCAGTTGCTTACTTCGTAAACAACCGGATCGGTCGCGTTCACCTTGAGCGGGAGCGCCGAGAGCAGGGGCAGGAGCATCAGGCACACAAGCGCGATGCTGAAGAATCGGATCGTCTTTTTCATGGGTTCCTCCTACGTAAAGTTTCGTTCGGTCTCAATAGTTTTTGGTGTAGTCGCCGTCGTCCGGGTCCTGCGGCGCGGTGGTCTCGGGAGCCGTCGTTTCGGGCGCTGTGGTCTCCGGGACCGTGGTTTCGGGCGCCGAGGTCGCAGGGGCGGGGGGCTCGGTCGCCGCGGGCGTCGTTTCGGCGTGTTTGGTCCTCGCGGGTCCCTCGGGTTCGTCCGTGCTCTCCGGGGGCAGCTCGGTCGTCGCCTCCGCAGCGTCGGTCACACTCGAGGTCGTTTCCGTCCCGCCGCTCTTTTGGACCGTGCAGGACGCAAGGGACGCGGTGAGGAGCAGAAGCGCCAAAAGGATCAAAAGCAGGCGTTTCAAGGTTCGTTCCTCCTTTCGGCGGGGTCGGTGTATATTTTCACTATTCATTATAAGCGGGTTCGGCACTCTTTGCGGGGGAAGGACGGATAACGGTTGTGCAGATTCCCGTTTTTTTGGGTCATTTGTACATATTCCGCGCACGGTCTTGCCAAAATGCTCAAAATATGATACAATTCAATTATACTCCGCGCACGATATATTATCAATGGAGGATGTGCTTTTCATTTGTACGATTTTAGCACGATCTGATACTATGGACCCGATCAAACTGCGCTATTACAACCATCATTTCGACGTGCACCCTCGCCACGTAGGGAGAGGCGTGGTCCGTTATTACGACCTGACGATCGTTCTCGGCGGGGCGCTCTATTACGTGGACAGCGGCGTCGCGGTGGGGACCGTCGAACTCAAGGCGGGGGACTTCATCCTGATCCGTCCCGGGGAATACCGGCAGCGCCTCGACTCCGAGCCCGTCTCGGAGTATGTCAGTTTCAACTTTCTGACCGATATGGATCTATCGTCGATCCCGACCGTCTCGACCGACGCGCCGACGGCGGAGATCCGGGCTCTGCTCAACGCCTGCGACGGTTTTCTTGCAACCGACGGCGCCCTCGATAAGATCGGGTATCTTCTCGGCGCGCTTCTTCTGACGGTCCGGGACACCGTTTCCAACGCGCACAAGCACCCGCTGGCGCTCGAGATCAAGAACCATCTTCTGAAGCACTACACCGAAAAGATCACGCTCGAGAGCATCGCGGAGCAGTTCCATTTCTCGGTCTCCTACTGCAATAACGTGTTCAAACGCGAAACGCGGCAGACCATCGTGGATTTCGTGATCGGGGAACGGATGCGGAAAGCGAAGGAGCTTCTGGTCTACACCGATTTCTCGCTCCCCGAGGTCGCTCTGAAGGTCGGGTACGAGGACTACAACTATTTCTCGCGCCTGTTCAAAAAGCACGTCCGCGCCACCCCCACGCAGTACCGCGCCCGGTACTCGGGGAAGTAATGCCGCGAAGCGGCGTGATATGTGCTTCGCACGCGAGATACCCTGCGGGTGCGAGACGTCCTGCGGACGCGATATGCGCTCTGCGCGTGAAGGGCTTGTATTTATCGGCGGGGCGAGGTATAATGATGGGAGTAAAAACGGGAGGCGCGGGATGAAAAACAGCGTGAACAGGACGAACGGGGAACTGCCGGAGGCGTTCCTTTCGCGGATGCAAAAGATCCTCGGCGACGGTTTCGGGGACTTCCTTTTTGCGATGGACGCGCCGCCGGTCCGGGGTCTTCGCGCAAATCCCGTCGGGGGACAAACGCGCCTCGGCGATCTTCCCGTCCGTCCCGTTCCGGGGATCTCCGACGCGTTCTTTCTCGATACCGACGAGCGGGTCGGACGGCATCCGCTCCACCACGCCGGGGCGTTCTATCTGCAGGAGCCGGCGGCGATGCTCCCGATCGCGGCGGCGGTCGCGGAGGGCTTGATCCCAAGAGGCGCGCGGGCGCTGGATCTCTGCGCCGCGCCGGGCGGCAAGACTTTTCAGCTCGCCTCGGCTGTCGGGGAGGACGGGCTTCTCGTTTCCAACGAGATCAATCCCTCGCGCTGCGCCGTGCTTGCCGGGAACGTCGAGCGGCTGGGACTGCGCCGCGTGGTCGTGACCAACGCCGACTCCCGCGCGTTCGGGGAATACGCGCCCGGATTTTTCGACGTTCTGGCGGTCGACGCGCCCTGCTCGGGGGAAGGGATGTTCCGCAAAACGCCCGAAGCCGTCGCCGAATGGAGCCCCGCTTCTCCCGCCTCCTGCGCCGAACGGCAGCGGTCGATCCTCACGGCGGCGCTCCCGTCGCTCAAAGCGGGCGGGATCCTGATCTACTCGACCTGTACCTACGCGCCGGAGGAAAACGAGGAGACGGTCGCGTGGCTGCTCCGCGAGTATCCCGCCCTGACGCTGCTCCCCGTGACCGATTCGACCGTCCTCTCCTACACCGACCCGGGTCTACCTCGCGAGGGAGTACCCGCGGGGGCGACGCGGCGGCACTATCCCCACTCCGGGGGCGGATGCTTCGGCGGGGAGGGACAGTTCTTCGCCCTGTTCCGTCTGACCGCTCCGATCGGCGGCTCCGCGCCGAAAATAAAAAAGGGCGGGGAAGTGAAACGGGAGCGCTTGGACGAAAAGACCGTCGACGCCTTTCTCCGCGCGACCCTGACCCGTTTGCCCGCGATCAAACCAGCGCTTTTCAAGGGGAAGATCGTGCTCCCGCCCGCCCCGATCCCGCTCCCCGAAAACCTGCTCTACGCAAACGGCGTGACGGTCGGGGAGATCCGCTCGGGACGTCTGATCCCGCACCACGCCTTTTTCTCGGCTTACGGGATCGACTTCCAACGCAAGCTCGATTTCCCGTCCGCCGATCCCGCCCTTGCCGCCTACCTGCACGGCGACGTGATCCCCGCCCCCGATCTTTCCGACGGGTGGGGCGTCGTACTCTGCGAGGGCGTGCCGATCGGGGGCGTGCATATCACGGGGGCGGTTGCCAAAAACCTATACCCCAAGGGGCTCCGAAGGAATTTATCACAATAAACGATCTCCCTCTCCGCCGTTCGGCGGAGAGGGAGATTCGTATGATTTGAGGTTTA